>JARFQX010000241.1 GCA_029287555.1 Rubripirellula sp.
TGTTGCTCGATGTTCGCGAGGAGGTGGAATTTGCAACGGCGCGAATTGAATCGAGTCGGTTGATCCCAATGAGTGAACTGGGCGAAAGAGTCGAGGAACTCGAACCGCACCGCCGCGACTTGATCATTGTCTACTGCCATCACGGCGTGCGCAGCCTGCAGGTGACTCAAGCACTTCGTAACGCCGGTTTTGACAAAGTTCAAAGCATGGCGGGTGGCATCGACCAGTGGAGCGTTCGCGTTGACGCCAGTGTCCCCAGGTATTGAAGACGCCGAGACCTTAAAATACTCGAGGTTACAAGTTGTTGATGGCGTGCAACTCGATCTTGAAATGCAGCGTGGCATTGGGAGGGATGCTTGGCGGCCGACCCTCTTCCCCGTAGGCCAAGTCCGGAGGAACCTCCAATTCGATCATCCCGCCTTCCTCAATTAACTGGATCCCTTCTGCCCAGCCCGTAATCAGGGCGGCCAGGTTGAATGTTGCAGGTTCCGCCCGCTCGTAAGAAGAGTCAAAAATCGTGCCGTCCTCGAGCCAACCGGAGTAATCGACATCGACGCGATCCGACGGGATCGGCTTCTGCCCGACTCCCTTGCGAAGAATTCGGTACTTCAGCCCAGATTCCGTGGTCGTAAACTCCTTCGGAGCATCTGGATCGATGACGCCCGGACCGCTTCGCTGGGCGCCGCACGAACAGAGCGCCACCGCAACGGTCGCGGTCAACACGCTGCTCATCAATCGATTCAAGCAAAGTTGATTCATCAACGTTTACCTTGGGTTGCTTCGACCAAATTGAACGCTTGGGTTGGGAAGAAGGGAAAGGACACGAAGAGTGCGGAGCACACTCTGGGCCGCTTGCGGCTTCTTGGCGTCCGACCCTTTCTTCCCGACAATTGATTCCCTCAATCCAACGGGGTACGTATCAGGGTACCTGCTGGTTCGTTCCAAGCAGTTCGTTGAGCGCGCGATTGGCCACACGCACAATGTACTTGTTCGGCTGTTCGACCAGCGCCGCCTTCAACGCGTCAATCGCGGGGCGGGCCGAATCGTCCATTTCATCGAGGGCAATCGCAGCGGCAAGACGCCCCCACTGATGCTCACTCGACAACTCGTTTTCGAGGATTTCCAGCGCTCGGTCCACCTCACCCATGCGACCAGCGGCGCGAGCCGCCGCGATGCGAACGCTTGGTGATGGGTCCTGGGTAGCGGCGAGAATTCTGGGAAGTGCTGATGATGCGTCCGGACCAATGTTGCCCAGTCCGGTTGCGGCCCAATAGCGCACCGCCGCCTGCGGCGATTTCAAGCCGGCGAGAAGGCTTTCGTACTGCTCCGCCCCCATCGAAGCCTTGGTAGCGATCTCGACCAGTTGCCCAAGCGTTTTGGATGGATCGGGGCCGCTTCGTAGAATCTGGTAACGTGAGCCGACTTGTTTTTCGAGCCGTTCGATCTCGGCTTCGGGGATCAGTCCAAGATCGCCGATCTCATTCTGCCACTGGGTCAATGCGGCCCGCATCTCTCGCAATCGATCGGCATAGTTGGGATCCGCAGCCAGGTTGTGAACTTCGTGCGGGTCGCTGGCGACATCGTAGAGTTCCTCGACCGGTTTCCGCGGGGCAGAAAACAACTCACCGATCGTTGTGAGCGAACCCTCCCTTTCGGCTCGGCGGATTTCACCCATGGTGGCTCCCTTTTCGGGAGTATTCATGTATTGGTAGTAAGGTTTGAGCGGTTCAAAGTTGCGGACGTAGCGAAATCTTTGGTCGCGCACCGCGCGGATGATGTCATACCGCTCGTCCATCCGATCCCGCGCACCAAAGACGTAGCGGCGTGGAGGTGTTAGATCCCGGCCGAGAAATGCACGGCCTTGAATGTAATCGGGAATCGACACGCGCGCGAGGTTCAGCACGGTGGGACCAAAGTCGACCGAACTGACCAGTTGGGAATCGACGCTTGCGGGTTCACCTTGGCCGGGGACGCGGAACTTTTCGGGGATACGCACGATCAACGGGATGTGCGTGCCCGACTCGTAAAGCCAACGTTTCGCTCGAGGCAGGCCAACGCCGTGATCGGACCAGAAGAAGACGACGGTCTCGCCATCGACGCCTTCCGCTTTGAGTTCTTCGGTCAGTTTCCCCGCCCAGGCGTCCATTGCCGTGATCAGCTCGTAGTTTCGTTTCCAATCTTCCCGAACCGTGGGCGTGTCGGGATAGTAAGGTGGCAGCGTGGTTAATTGGCTGGCGTCTTGACGTTGGTCGGGACTCAAGCCACGAGTCACGTCTTGGTACTTCTGGTCGCCCGCAATGCCGCTCTCGTGACATCCGGTGAAATTGAACACCGCGAAGAATGGTTGCGACTTGTCGGGCCGATTCTTCCAATGCGCGTCGCGGCCATTTTGATCCCAAATCTGTTTTGTCGTCGGCCGTGAAAACTGGTAGTCCGTCTTGCTGTTGTTGGTGCAGTAGTAACCCGATTCCCGCATCAACATCGGAAACGGTTGCAACCAATCGGGCAGGCGCGCGTCACACCGCATGTGGTGCGTCCCGATACTGTTCTGGTACATCCCGGTAATGATCCCCGACCGACAGGGCGCACAGACGCCCGCGGTGGTGTAGGTGTGCGAAAAGCGAACGCCTTGCGTTGCCAATGCATCCAGATTCGGGGTGATCGCATGAGGGTCCCCGTAGCAGCCCAGGTGAGGACTGATGTCTTCACAGGAAATCCACAGGATATTCGGACGAACTTGATCCGCGGCGAATCCGCGGGGAGAACCGACCAGCAGAAGAGCCAATACGACGCCCGCCAGCGGCACCGAAAGGCATGGCGCGGCAAATGGTTGGACAGTCGATGAGGACGCAGCAGGTAATCGATACATGGTTCCAATGAGCTCAACTTCTTTGGCGATGCCCCAGCGAGGGTCTGGGATTAAGATAACCGGCGGCATAATCGGATGCTTTGTTTCGCGACGTAAGAGACCTCCTTTTTTTTGATCTTCTTGGTGACGATTTGATTCCGATGAACACGGGTCCCAGTATGAAATGGTTGTTTATCTTCCCGTCCGCGCTGTTGATTCTTGCCTTTCAGGTCAGTCCGTGCGAGGGCCAAATGATCGTTGCCCACCGGGGCGCGTCCTACGATGCGCCGGAGAATACGCTCGCCGCATTCCGGCTCGCCTGGGAGCAGCAGAGCGACGGCATTGAGGGGGATTTTTACCTGACCGCGGACGATCGAATTGTCTGCATCCACGATCCCGATACGCAACGCACCGCAGGTGTCAAACGGATGGTCGAAGAGTCATCGCTGGCCGAACTACGAGAACTTGAGTACGGCAGCTGGAAAGATCCCAGGTGGCACGGAGAACAAATCCCGACGCTTCGGGAAGTTTGGGAAACGGTGCCGGATCGCAAGTTGTTCGTGATCGAACTGAAGTCGAAGGAATCGATCGCGCCGTTGCTGGCCGACCAGTTGCGGAGCCTTGACGACGGCCGCATCCGAGTCCTGATCATTTCATTCCACGAAGAGACGGCTGCAGCCTGTAAGGCGTTGATGCCCGCGACACGGGTGCATTGGTTGACGAAGTTCCGTCCCCACGAAACCGGGCCGACCTTTCATCCGGACGTCGCGACCGTTGCCGAGACCATCAAGCGATTGGGGGTCGACGGCGTCGGCATGCGGGCGCAGCGTGAGGTGATTGACCTTGCCTTTACCCAAGCCTTGACGCAAATGGACTGTCGAGAGTTCCACGTTTGGACGGTCGACTCGATTGATGACGCCAAGTACTTCCAAACTTTGGGGGCGATGGGCATCACGACCAATCGCCCGGCCCACATCCGCACTGCCCTCATCAGCACTGCGCTCAAGGCCCGCGAAATGGTCGGGCAACCGTGACGGCGCTGGCTCTTCGACGACCACCGACGCAACCGCGATCGTTCAATCCATCTCGAGTGTGCCCACCAGCGTCGCAATCCTTCCGGCGAGGCGATTGACGGTCCCTTTTCCGTCGGGATGGAGTCGGTTGCTCAAGAAAATGAACACGCGTTCCAATTCGGGATCGATCCAGATCACGGTGCCCGTGAAGCCTCCGTGTCCGACCGCGGCATCCGAAAAGGACTCGCCCCGATTGCTTGAGTAGGGCGAGCGATGATCCCAGCCGTAGGTGCGAGTTCCCCGAGGCACCTTGCGTCGCTTGGTCATCGTCGTGAATGTCGCTGGATCGAGCACCCCGCCATCTCCTTTGGACAACATCATCTGGCCGTATCGAACCAGATCACCGGCGGTCGAAAAAAGGCCGGCGTGTCCCGCGACGCCGCCGAGTCGATACGCACGCGGGTCATGCACCTCGCCACGCATCCATCGGCCGCCGCGCTGCTCGGTTGGTGCGGCATCGGCTGCCAACGCTCGGTTCGGCACAAAGGTCGTCCGCTTCATGTCAAGTGGAAGGAAGATCTCGTCCCTGGCAAATCGGTCCAGTGACTTGCCTGAAACCCTCTCGACCAACTTACCGAGCACGATGAAGCCAACGTCGCTGTAGGCAAACCGCTCGCCCCGCGCCGCCATCGGCTTGAGCTCGCAGATTTGCTTCCAGGCGACGTCCGGTCCTTCCTCGTAATCGGCCAAGGCGTTGTCCGGGATCAATCCGCCGACGTGAAGCAATAAGTCGCCGACGGTGATCGCTTCCTTGCCTGCTGCGGCAAACTCAGGCAGATAAGTTGAGACGGGCTGGTCCAGATCGATCTCGCCGAGTTGTACCAGACGCATCACCGATGTGGCGGTGGCGATTGGCTTGGTCAACGAGGCAAGATCGAAAACTGTGTCGACAGTCATCTTCTCGCGCGTCGGTTCGATTTGACGATCGCCGAATGCCTGTTGGTAAAGCACGCGGTGGCGGTCCGCCACAACGACAACGGCACCAGGCATTTCACCCTCGGCGATTCCCTCAGTCACAATGACCGCGACCTGGTCCGCAAAGCTGCCAAGCTTCTCGGACCTCGCGATCGGGGTCCAGACGACGAACAGCATCGCCGCAGCGGCCGTTTGGAGCGACCTGAACATCATGGGATTCTCGGTTTGCAGTCCTTGGCTGTCTGCCACCCTTCAGCCGCGACAACTCAATGCATCACTCGGCGGGAAAGACTCGATAAGGGTACCACATCGATTCTTTACGGCGGACGATCGCCCGCAGCCGGCCATCCTCGGCGATCGCGGCTGCCTCGGTCCGGTCGACTGGTTCCGAGCCACTTGTTGCGTTGCCCCTCTCGATCACTCCGTCGACGCCCAATCCGTGTCCCAGTCGCCGGCTTGCTTCGGAGTCGACGATCAAACGTGGCAGATCCTGCACGGCCAACGTCGCTGGCAACAACATCGCGCCGAGGTCGTCATTTCGCAGGCGGTCCAACGAAACCGCGTCATCCGCCAGGAAAGGCCCGACTGCGAGACGACGCAATTGAGTCATCACGGCAACGGTTCCAACCGCGCGGGCGAGATCGATGCCGAGACTGCGGATGTAGGTTCCGGAGCCACACACGGTCTCCAATTCGATCTTTGGGAAATCGTAGCGCAGGACTCGTAGCGAGACGATGTTCACCAGGCGTGTTGGCATTTCGAATACCTCGCCGGCCCGAATCCGCTGGTAGGCCCGCTTGCCATCGATGTGGATCGCGGAGTAGGCGGGTGGGGTTTGTTCAATGGTTCCGACCAGGTTTCCGGCAGCCGATTCGATTTCTTGCCGGGTCGGAACCGGTAACCCCGACGGCTGGACAATTTCGCTTTCAATATCTCCCGACTCACTCTCGGCACCCAGTCGAAACGTGCCGCGGTAGCGCTTGGGGTAACGCTGGACGTAAGGAACAAGCCTCGACGCCGATCCCACGCCCAACACCAGCACGCCGTCGGCGAGCGGATCGAGCGTTCCGGTATGTCCAACTTTTACTTTGCGCAGCCTTCGCTGCACGACATTCACCACGTCCCTTGAGGTGACACCGGAGGGTTTATCGCAATTGAGCAATCCAAAGGGGCGCATCGCGCAGTTGTGGTTCAAAGTAGAAAACGGGTAGCTTGAGAAAGAAGCCGTCGACCGTCTACGGCTTGCCGGCAATCAACTCCAAATTTCAAGCAGCGCCCATGAAGACTCCAGGCGACGAGCGGATTCTCTTGCGTGGTAATCGCTTCGACGTACACCAGATGGAACTCCTTGGCAGCGATGGCAAGACGTATCGCCGGGAAGTGATTCGCCATCCGGGAGCGGTCGTGCTGCTGCCGCTGATCGACCAAGACACCGTTGTGCTGATTGAGAACCAGCGGCCAACGGTCGGCGAGACGCTGCTTGAACTTCCCGCGGGAACACGCGAAGTTGGCGAGGCACCGGCCGCCACGGCCTCGCGCGAACTCGTCGAAGAAACCGGCTACCAAGCGGGTCAATTGACTCTGGTGCATGAGTTCTACTCGGCTCCGGGAATTAGTGACGAGTTGATGTACCTTTACGTTGCCCGCGAGTTAACCGAAGGTCCGCACAATCGCGAGGCCACCGAGGAGATCGAGAACCGAATCGCGACTCGCGCAGAGATCGAGACCTGGATTGCCGCAGGTCGTATCCGAGACGCGAAAACGCTCGTTGGCCTTTACGCGTTTCTCCATTCTCCGGCCGTCAACGGTTGATCGACCAATGCCCTCGTTCGATCCCTAACGGTCCGAGTCTCCGACTTCGGAAACGCCACAAGTCCGAACCGTAGGATCGGTCGACGTTTGAACCGCTTCGGTGCGCGGCGGTCGACGGCTCAGGCAAACTCTTTGTTCAACTCTTTGGCGTTCATCTCCCCGGTGTTCAGTTGCGCGTCCATCTCGGGCAATTGCATCCCCAACTCCTCGATGATCTCGCTTAGCTGTGCTCCGTCAAAACGTCGACTAAGACAGAGCTTGACCAACTCGCCATCGGGTTGGGCGAAGTCAATCCGATTGATGATCCAACCAAGTTTCACTCGTGGCTTCGAACCGCTGGGGATCGTTACCTCGCGATCGGGCCGCCACCAGCTCGCTTCCTCCAAGGTCCAGCCATCGGCCGCGGTGTCACCGCGATAGAGTTTCAGGCGAGCCTTTGGTGGGAAAGGGCCGATTTCGTCATCGGGAAAGACAATCAATTCGGCGACATCGGTTCGGCCGTGTGACGGCCACAACCAAGCCAGCACCGGGTCGAGTAGCATCGTGCGATAGAATCGAACCCGACGGCTGACCCAACGAAAGATGCAAAACGCCACAAACAGCAGGCACAGGTTGATCACCGTCGCGATCGTCGGGCTGAAAGCGTAAACGGAAATCAACGCCGCGCAAATCGACTTGTTGCAGACCTCGAACAACGCATCCAACAGGGGAATCGGGGTCAGCCAAACCATGAATTCAAAAAAGAACTTGACGCTGTTGATCACCAAGATGTTGATAACCATGGCGATCGCCAGCAATGCGTCGGCTGTGAAGCTAAAGATGCCCAGTTGAATCATTGCGATTTCCGGTTCGCCCGATGTTTGGCTGGCAGCAAACTTGACCGCCAGCAGGATCACGATCACGGAATACGCTTCGAGACGGTCGACCGCCTGGGCGAACGGTTTGCTGACCTTGGTCAATCGAGGAATACTTGTCAGCAGCGTCAGCGCCAGGAAGATCCAAAACAGCATCTGACTTCGTAACACACTGTTCTGACCGATCAGCGCATTGTTGGTGACCGACTCGGGGCCCCACAGTGACAAACCGGAAAGACAGGTGACGCCGAAGAAGGGAGAAAGCGCAACGGGCGCCAACGGACCCAGCCACTCGGCAATCCCCAGCGAACTGACCCATTGGTTGGCGGCCGCGATTTCCGTCGCGTCGAGCGGACCCTCCAGTTCTCCCTGCAACGAGTCCGTCACGCCTTGCAGGGGATTCACGGTCGATTCCCCCGTGGCCCCGATCCCCGTGGCTCCCCCGCCCTCCGGCATCTTAGTGCCCTCCGGCATCACCGTGCCCTCCGGCATCACGGTGCCCTCTTGGGCGGGAGTGGTCCGGTTGGCAAGTGGCGGAGAAACAACCACGACAAAACAGATCAATGCAACGATGCGACGCATCAAGATACCTCTCCAGAGAAGACTTCCTTGCGGCTCGGTTGGTTTGACCGACCGTGACATCCACGTTCCAAGCGGGAGCGAATGGAGATTGTCGCCGGAAGACTCGCAACGTTCAAATCCACCTGCTGCATTGCCGCTGCGGGCGAGGATCGGTCGACAGTTTGAGCCAATCATGGGGTGGGGCTGACGGTCCGCTCGCCCCCTTCTGCCGGAACTTCTTCTTCCGCCGCGAGTTCTTCGTCCAGCACGGACGAACCAGCTCGACCGGCGGCCCATCGCTTGAGCCCCTCGAGCCGCTGGTTTCCCCTCGCGTAATAGTCCTCGCTCAGGGAATCAAGATGTTGTTGGGCGAGTTGCTGGTACCTTTGTTCCGCCTCCTGGTGATCGATCTCGAGATCCTCGAACCGTCCCAGGGCGATGATTTTTGTCGCTAAGGCTTTGCCGATCAATTGGTGTCCGGCGATCGACGGATGGAGGTGATCGACAAAGTACTCCGGGTCGGCAATTCCATCCGGTACCCGCCTGCCTTGGTGGTTTCGCGAGTCAAGCAGTCGGGCGGTGTCGACCAGCGGTACGGCGCTCTTCCGAGCCTCGGCTTCGACCGCGTTGACAATTGGTGTTGTCGCACGCAAGGGGCAAACGTCGTAATCGCGAGCGGCAACGAGCCGCGGTCGGGCCTTTGGTAATTCGCCACGTTCGTAGAGCAATCGTCCGGCGATGTAGTTGGCGCCGGCATGGTGCGGGTCCATTTCGAGGCACGCCCCGCTGGCTGCCAAACGGTCGTCGATGGTCCCGTCGGCTTGCTTCGCTTGCCGCCAACGGGCCTCGAATTCCCTGGCATCAGCCGTTCCCGGTTCAAAGATCGACATGACTTTGAAGGGAGGGGTGCTCACCAAATCGCAGGCGGGTTCGCAAAGGATCAGCGGTACCTCCGCCGATGCACAAAGCCCGATCATCTGTTCAAGGGTCTCGACGAAATGGAACTCCCCCGCGGCCCGCCACTCTGGGTCGCGCACGTAACGTTCGAGCCCGCCGACGTGATCGAGACGAGCGTCCACCTCGCCCGGTAACACGGTCTTCGGTCGCTTCCCATTGGAACCGGACCCGCTATCCCACCGTTCTCGAATCCAGCTGACAAGACGGATGTGGGAAGCCACCTGGGCGATCCAGCGGCGCACCGAGCCCATTTGTCGAACCTCGGCATATTCACGCTCTTCGAGAAACTCGTTGTGACCGGTGTAGATCACGATCGCGTCGGGTTCGTGCCGGAGTACTTCGCGAAGGATCTGGGCCACGCGATAACTTGCGTAGGAAACGCCCCCACAGTTGACAACCTCGAACGTGGTAGTCGGGCTGGCCGCCTGCAAACGCAATTTCAACCAGGTCGAGAAAGCGGTTTCGATCGCGTAGGGTCGCCCCTGCACGGTCGACCCGCCGAGGACGAAGACCCGGCGGCTGCCCGCTGGCTTGTCCGCGGCAAACGAGTCCGGACGAAAGAAATTGAAACGCCGCCCGGGAATTTCCCATCGTCCGGTGGTCTCGTTCTTCTCAAAAAGAGGCCGCAGTTGATGCAGATCGACGAGAGGATCGCGATCGATCGCCTCGGCCGTCTCGGTGTCAAGTTGGCGAAGCGCGATCTCGACCAACAGCAGCGGGGAAAGAGAGAGCAGGACGGCTGCAAGCCGCATCGCCCAACGCCGCCTGGTATGGGGCCGCCTGGTATGGGGCCGTCTGGTTTGGGTCCGTCTGGTTTGGGTCCGCTGGGTCGGAGGCCGACTTGGCGGGACCCCGCCCCGGAGAGGTTCTCGATCGGGAGTGGTGTTTCGCAAGAGACCTCCGCTGGATCATGTAAAACGATTTCGCTTGTCCGCTTCGGTGCCAACCAGTTGGGCTCGCGGCAACCAGTTGGGCTCGCGGCAACCAGTTGGGCTCGCGGCGGGCGATCCAAAATCGCACAATGTGGGAATGAGCGGATCGCGACACCTCTTTTTGACCGGCTTTCGCGGGACAGGCAAGTCGACCGTCGGCTTCATCCTGAGTCAACAGCTGGGGTTGCCGCTGGTTGATCTCGATGATTTTATCGAGCAGCGGGCGGGCAAGACGATTCGGCAGATTTTTGAGGACGGGGGCGAGCCGCTGTTCCGCACGATCGAAGCGGAGGTACTTGGCGAAGTAGTGGAGCGGCCCCCGTCGGTGATTTCGCTAGGTGGCGGGGCGATTTTGCGCGAGGAGAACCGGGCGATCGTGAGGCGATCGGGAACATGTTTCTGGCTCGACGCCGACGCCGAAACGATTCTGACCCGCTTGCGGGCCGATGAATCGACGGCCCAGCGGCGGCCCTCGCTGACCAAGCTCCAGCAGCGACAGGAGGTGGGTCATCTGCTGCAAGAGCGAGCGCCACTCTATGAGATGTCAGCCGACTACCGGATCGAGACCGTCGGCAAGGAACCCGAGACGGTGGCCGCGGAGATTTTGGCTCTCTGGTCTGCCCGATCAACCAGCGTCTGATCGCATGGTTGTGGCTAGATCGGTCTATTGCCCCGGCGTGACATCGCGGTAAGCTGTCCTGCCAAGTGAGGCCGCCACGCCGGTGCCGTTGGACGCACCGCTGCCGAAAGGGCCAACTTGCGATCGCGTCTTTCAGCCCGCGATCGCAGCGATCAATCAAACCACAGACGGACATGCCTGGCGCACTCGGATCGTGGGATCATTCGGATTCGACGTCGACCAGGGCCTCGATTTGTAGAAGGACGGAAGCGTGTTTGTTGCAGCGTCGACTGAATGCTGGCCCGACAAGGAACTCGAGGAAGCCATCGATCTGCTGGCGGATCTCGAATTCACTGCGATCGAAATCGCGATTCACGAGTCGGGCAAGATCAAGCCTAGTGAGCTGTTGAAGGACATGGATCGAGCGATCCAATTGCTCCGCTACACCCATCGCCTCGACGTCTCGGGTTACAGCATCGAGCTGGCGTCGACCGGCAAGCAGCACTACGAAGACTTCAAAGAGTTTTCTCGGATGGCCAAGGCTACGAAGGTCGTCAACATCACCGTCCCTTCGGCCGAACACGGCACCCCCTTCAACGAAGAGGTCGAACATCTTCAACAGCTGGTCAACATTGGTGAATCCGAAGGCGTTCGTGTCTCGGTGCGTAGCCAGTTGGGTTGTCTCAGCGACGATCCCGATACCCTGATGGTGTTGTGCAACAATGTGGACGGGTTGGGAATCACACTCGATCCAAGCGTCTACATCTGCGGAAGCGGAAAGGGAAAGAGCCTCGACAAAATCCTCAAGTTCGTTTGCAACACGCACCTCCGCGATTCCCGCCCGGACGCTTTTCAGGTCAGTGTGGGCCAGGGCGAGGTGGACTATGGAAAGCTAGTTACGCAACTCGAGCGGGAAAAATATGATCGGGCCCTGACCGTGCACATGAAGCCGATCGAGGGACTCGATCATCGGGTCGAGCTGCGTAAGCTTCGGCGGCTGCTCGAAACCCTGTTGTAGGCCCGTCCGCGAGCCGAACGTGTTCCACCTGGATGCCCGTCCGTCCTTGATGTCACCTCCGCAAGATCGCGCCGGGCGATCTTCGACCGCCTCGATGTCGCCCGAACAACTCGCCGAGTTTCTCTCCGACCGCTTACGGGATTCGTCGCGATTGCCGCAGCCCCGGATGTTGCCCCAATTAGCCTATGGGCGGCACCGCGGTCCGGTGCCGCTGGGGACGCGATTGGCGGCCGTTGCGGTCGCCCTGTACCACGATCCGCGCATGGGGTGGACGGTCCCGCTGACGCTGCGTCCACGTACCCTTCAGCACCACGCTGGCCAGATCTGTTTGCCCGGTGGTCAGATCGAGCCCGATGAGGATCCGTTGACCGCAGCCATCCGCGAGTTCGAGGAGGAACTGGGGATCCGGCCCATCGTCCACAGCCATTGCGGAGAGTTGTCAACCCAGTACGTCTACGCGAGCAAGAATCTGGTGCATCCGGTGGTCGTCGTCGTCGAGACTCCCGATCGCACGTGGTCGCCCGATCCGGTGGAGGTGCAGCAGGTGATCACGCTGCCCCTGTCGATCCTGGAGGACGCACGGCACCGCCGGGAGATCGTTCGTCGGCGGGCCGTTCGGGTGGCGGGGCGTGAAGTAGATCAGCTCGTCTTCCGCGCCGCGGCGATCGAACTTGACAACCAATTGGTTTGGGGGGCGACCGCCCTCATTCTGGATCAATTGGCCCAGATCTTGCACCGCGAACCGACGCGCCGTTGAACCCTGTCACGGTGTCTCGGTGGCCCAATCATTGTGCCCAATCATTGTGGCCGATCATTGTGGCCAATCAGTTTGCCTAGTGGGAGCGAAGCCCCGGGGAGTAAAAGGACAGGGGTGCAAAAGGACAGGGGAGCAAATTGACACCCTTTCTCGCATTCCTACAATTCTGCCCCCCCAGTATTCTTGTTGGATTCGCTGGGGTGTGCCAATCTGTCCGGTTAACTCGTCGAGCGGAGGCGTTTTCGGCATCAACGGCGAAAATGCTGCATGGCTTGGAGATCGGAGCATTCGATCCTTGCCGAACCCCTTTCAAACAAAGGAACTTGAATCATGGCTTCTGACGCCGTCAAAGAATTCACCGATGACAACTTCGACGCCGAAGTGCTGCAGTCGAGCGGGCCTGTGCTTGTCGATTTCTGGGCTCCCTGGTGCGGTCCTTGCCGCCAAATCGCTCCCATGATTGACGAATTGGCCAGTGAGAACCCGTCGATCAAGATCGGCAAGCTCAACATCGACGACAACCCAAGTGTGCCACAACGTTTCGGCATCAGCAGCATCCCCACGCTGCTTGTCTTCAAAGGTGGCGAAATTGCCGAAAGCTTCGTGGGCGTTCGTCCAAAGGCCGCTCTCCAGCAGGCGCTCGATTCAATTAGCGCCTAAGGTTTGCGTCAGCCAGTGACAACAGGTCAGTCTGGGAAGGCCTCCGGTTTGCGGTCAAGCAAATGGGTTCGTTTCCGGGCTGACGAGCAATCCGTTCTATCCCTACTGACCGAGACCGTTTTGGCAACCGCATCGGAACGACCTGTTGGAACCAAGAGTGCCGCGGCCTTTGAGCGAGCTTGCCAGCTGATGCCCGGCGGGGTGAACAGCCCAGCTCGCGCCTTTGGAGCGGTTGGGGGTACGCCCCTGTTTATCGATCACGCCGAGGGGCCGTATCTCTTTGACATCGATGGTCGTCGCTTGGTCGATTACATCGGATCTTGGGGACCGATGATCCTCGGCCATGCCCATCCCGCGGTGATCGAAGCGATCGTTCGAGCTTCTCAAAAGGGCACCAGCTACGGGGCTCCTACGGAGGCCGAATCGGATCTGGCCGAACAGATCATTGAGGCCGTTCCGAGTGTCGAGAAAGTTCGACTGGTCAGTAGTGGGACCGAGGCGACGATGAGCGCGATCCGTGTCGCCCGAGGCGCAAC
>JARFQX010000242.1 GCA_029287555.1 Rubripirellula sp.
GTACACTTCTCGGCTCGGGGCGATCGGGGCCGCTCCGAGCTCGACAACACAGCCGCCCCGAAATTGGGGCAATGAAAATGTGTTGGCACTGTTGCTTGAGCCGGAAGGATGCTATGCCCCGGCTGCGCGCAAGTCACCGGCTGCGTGCGGATCCCTTGCCGCGAGTAAACAACGATCGGTTGATCGTGGTGGGCTCCCGGAAGGTCGCTCTGGGAGGAATCGGGCGAACCACGCTCGCTCTGGAAGCGATGCTTCTTATCGCCGTGACCTCGATGGTCATGGCGCTAGTTGTTTTCTCGGACGCTTCGGCCGCGGCCCCGGAGAATCGGTCGCTGGTGGTCTCCGTGGATCGACTACCCCAACGAACCATACTGGATGCCGGTCGCGTCTCGGCCGGCGACGGATTTCAACTCTCAATCTTGCTTCGCAGCGAGCTGGGTCAACCACTGAGTATCCGCTCGGTATCGTCGGACTGTGGTTGCCTGAAAGTCGAAGCGGATCCCGGGGAATCTCGACCAAGCGAGTCGCCACACGCTGAGCCGCAAGAATCTCAGCCGCAAGAATCTCAGCCGCAAAAATCTCAGCCAGAGGAAACTCAGTCACCCCATCGTGGATCGGCGGTGCTTCGCGTCCAGCTCGCGCCGTCGCACAAGGTGGGCCGAATACGACGGAACCTACGTGTCGTGTTCGACCAAGCACCGACCTTACCGTTGGACCTGGGACTCGACACGCTGGTCGATGGACCCCTTCGGTTTGAGTCTAGCGGCGCATCGATCGAGTCGCCGGGAGACACGATCACGATCGCGGGCGTTAAGCGGGACGACGGAATCGATCTGCTGGAATGCGAAGCCCTGCGCGGCTGCTGTGAAGTTCTGGGCTTCGAACAGACCGCCGATCGGTTCCTGCTGCGCATTCGGCCTCTTGTCTCCTTCGGCTCGGCCCGGGAATTGTTTCGCATTCGATTTGGCCGATCGGGCGGTCGGGGACGGACGTTCGTCGATCTCCCGTTCGAGCTGCGCAGCATCTCGCCGCTGCGTTTTTTCCCATCGATCGCCCCGATCCGTTTCGAAGAAGGCGCGTGGCGGTCTGCCGCCAAACTCGTGTTGGCTCCCGACGCGAACGTTGACGTGGATCGACTAGAACTCTCCATCGAACGCAAGGATGGAAGCGTCGTCAAACCGGATCAGTACCGAGTCAACCTGCTGCAAACATCTGTCGTCTTGTACTCAATCGACGTGGAGTATTTTGCGGCAGATGGTGAATCGAATCGTCCGGCCCGCCTGCGGATTGCGGACGCCAATGAAGAACATTCGGCAACTCTCCATTTTTCTACTCCTTGAACTCTTGGGGCACCAACCATGAAACGATTGACCTTATGCATGACTGCAGTGACCGTCTGCTGCGCTGCAATTGCGGAAGAACTTCCTGATGGGGACGCACGTTCGGACTGGCAGTGCGCGTATCCCTACACGGACACCAACTGCCAAAACGTTCTCTTGTCCTGGTCCAAAGACATGCAGATATCCCCGCAAGACGTGATCCAAGGGATGGCTTGCTCCAATTGCGAATCCTCCTATTACACCGACGATCATGGACACCGCCATCTGCTGTACGCCAAGTGCTTGAATCGATCTGGGGCGAAGTTCACCGAGCCGAACCTGCTGGCGCCCATCACGAGGTACAAGGGATCCGACGGCGAGGGAACCGGCTGGACCATCGCCCAGTGGCAATTTACCAAATGCTTCGAAACCTGGCATTGCGGGGAATACTGCTCGCTGCAAACCGATCCGCCGACCTGCCTTCGGTACTACACAACAAACTGGGGGAAGTACGTCCCGGTGCTCGGGAAGACTTGTGAATTCGGCAGCGGTGGTTCTCCACAGCCAAGCGAACCACCACCCTTGACTCCCACGTCACCTATCGAGCGTGACGATACGTGGACACCGGTCTATTGATCTCTATTGATCGAGCACCTCGAGCGGGAGAGCCTCTGCGATAAGCCCAGATGCGACTGAGCGAGTCGCTTGGCTGTGGCTAGACAACCGGCAACGTTTGGCCGGGGTGCTGCCAGCTTGTCGTCGAAGCAACAAGCAGGAGAGGGCTGCGGTTCGCCGCCGAACCGCGGCTTTCGCCTGCTCCAAGGGGGTTTACCGAGGGGGTTACCCCGCCGCGGTTGCTCGCTCGCGAACGGGCAGATTTGAGAGCGGCGTGGCTTTTACTCGGAACGCAAACGCACGCGCACCTTGATTCCACTTCCTTCTAACCATCGACTCCGACCCAATCATGAATCGACGATCCCCGCTCACAACCGTCTTCGCCATGTTGATGTTGTTCGCAACCGCATTGCCAAGTCTTGCCGATACGCGTGAAAAATTGCCCGAGCCGATGACGATCAAGTTGGAAGGTTTCGGCAAACCGAGTGACGCAGAAAAGAAAGAGATTGATCAATACCTGCTTGAACTCGAACTGGTCCCCAAGATGGCCGACCGCATCGCCTTCGTTGCTACCGGAACCTACTTCCTTGCAGGAAAAGGCAAAGAAGCACACATCTCGAACCTGCGGCAATACGCAATCGGATGGAGCCTTGACAACCGACAAGATCGCGAACGCTTGATGGTGATCAATCAACGGTTGCTCAATCCCAAGGTGATCGACCGGGATCGACTGCGAATGATGCAATCCGACACCTCGCAGCTCGATCGACTGCGGGTGAAATCGGTATACCACGAGGCCAATGGATCATCAATCTACAAGCCTGGGCAAAAGAGCCAAATCGAAGACAACCTGCGCTCGCAAAGCGTGTTCTTCCCAACCAGAGCAGCAATCAAGACACCTCTCTCCTGCTGGACCGGTCAGGCGCTCGATTACTCCAAGCCGTCAGTGACCCTCGGACATCTTATCGGGACCCAAAAAATTGGACGGGCAACCGTGGCCCTTTTCGAATACCACCCCGCCGATTTCTATGTCTTCTACGTCGCTTTGTCGTTCGTCGACGGCTCGCCCGTGCAATGCGACGCTTGGCGTCAGTTTCGGCAGCGCGAGGACAAACCGACCCCGACACCATCGGAGGAAGAAATCGAAAAGGAACGGGACGAATTAATGTCCGGCGCGAAACATGTCGCCCGCGTACAATCAAAGTGGCAGCAGTTGGGAGCCCACGCCGTTCCGATCGTCATCCACGGCGTGACGCTTGACGACGTGTATGAGGTGGAACTGTTCGCCGAGATCCAGTGGTTCGTCAACGACCACGTCAATCCGGGATCATTCCAGGTGGATAGCATTGGCCAGCTTGGTCCTTTCTCGGTCGCCCACATTCGAGACGAACCGTAGCCTTGGGCGGCAGGTGGTGGGATCACTTGCCGAGTCCCGCGACCGCTCCCCATCGAGTCGACCGCACCGACGATTGTTAGAAGCATGCCAGGCTCAAAACGGACGTGGACTCGAGGTGCAGGATAGGGCTAGCCGACATGCCACAGGGGACGCCATCCTGCCGTTGGGGGCGGGCGAGATGCTTCTACACTCGGCGTCGAATCGACCGTCGACCTTTTTTTGGGGGCACGTGCACCAGTGCCGGCACGGGGGAGGGGACGACCTGTTGTCCCGTCAATTTCCCAACCAGTTGCCGATATCGGTGCGCTAACTTCAACATCCGCACCACACCCTCATGCTGGCTGGCAAGGTCACGCTGCTGCTGCGGAAGACGCTTAAAGATTTCGATCATGTCGTTTACGA
>JARFQX010000308.1 GCA_029287555.1 Rubripirellula sp.
GGGGGGAAACCACCCGGATCAGAAACCAAAACACCTAAATCAACACGCCGTCACGCGTCGGGTTACGAAAAAAAGCGCAACTTCAAAACTAACGCGTCGGGTTTCGATTAAATCAACAAGCCGGTGAGCGGCCGGGCACCGCGCCTTGCCCGTGGCCTTACGAGCCTGTCGATTTAATACCGATCGTAACCCGACGCGTAAGCGAGGAAGCCCTTACTGGCGATTAACGGCGGTCCGTTCCTCGCTGACGCGTCGGGTTTCGATTAGATCAACAAGCCGTTACGGCCAACGGCTCACCATTAACCTGAAGATTTCGACTAAATCAACAAGCCCTGACGCGTCGGGTTAGGATTCAATCAACAAGCGCTCAAGGCTTGCGGCCGCAGTGGTCCCGCCAGCGCAATACTGAGAAGGCAACGCCGCCCCACGCAAACGGCATCCAATACATCTACAGGACGGCGAGTTTCGGAAACGTCGCACCGAGGATCTCCTTGGCTGGTGTGCCGAACCAATCTTCCAGGACCGCCTGGTACGCGGAGCGAAAGTCGGTGCTGTGCTTCAAGTCACCATCCTCAAGGTTGTCCAGGGACGGAGGCTGACCGTGAAATCCCGGCTGAATCCGGTTACCGAAAAAGAGCATCGGCGCAGCCGCTCCATGGTCGGTGCCGCGGCTGCCATTCTCTCGGACGCGACGACCGAACTCACTGTAGGTCATGACCAGCACGTCATCGGCCCGACCGATTGAATCGACTTCCTCGAGAAAGCTCCACAGATTGTGATTGAGTTGGGCGAGGAGCTCGGCGTGCATCCCGGGCTGGTTCGCGTGGGTGTCGAAACCGTCGAGTGAAACGTGAATGACTCGCGTACCCAGGTCGGCGGCGATCACCTGGGCCGCCATCCGCAGTTGCCCGCCCAATGGTCCCTCGTACTCGCCTTGGGGCTGGTAACGCTCGGCCGCACGGCGAAGCTCTTCCGCGCCAGCGTACGTCTGGCTCGCTTGTCGCGTCAGGAAATCGATGACCGCGGCGCTCCCCCTTGCGCCGCCAGATTCGCTGAGCTCTTTAATCAGACCTCGCTTCACGCCGGCGTCAAGTTCTCCTTCGACGAAAACGCCGTAGCTTTCCAGTTCACGGACCGCCGGGATGTTGGCGTGGTCCGCACGAAGCGATTGCGGCAACCGCTCCGTAAACGCGATCCCATTTAGGTCACTGGGGTTATTTAAGGATACTTCATCGAGGTAGCTTCCCAGCCATCCATGTTCCGCTGTCGTTGCCTCAGGCTGCGCCGTGTGCCAGATCTCCATCGATCGAAAGTGAGATCGATTCGGGTTGGGATAGCCAACTCCGTGAACGATCGCACACCGCCCACGCTTGAATAGTTCTGCAAGCTCTCCCATCGCGGGATGCAAAGCGAACTGCTCGTTGAGCCGGTGAATGCCTTCGCGAATCCCCAACTCCGGGCGGGCACGATGGTAGTTGGGATCCTCGAAAGGGATCACTGTATTGAGTCCGTCGTTGCCTCCATTGAGCTCGACCACCACCAAAATTCGACCTTGGTGCTCAGCCCCGGCCGCAGCCGCCGAAGCGCGACGCAACAGGCCTGGTGCAACCGTTCCCCCGAGTGCCACGAGCGATGCCGTCGAGCCGTGGGAAAGAAACTGTCGACGCGTGATGTTCATGTTGTCGGTTCCAGCGATGCAGTGGACGGTTTCCGAATCGTTTTAACACACGTGGTATTCCGGAAGCGTCAGGATCAAACGAATCAATCCACGCGACTTGAGCATGCGAAACTCGGGGTCGTGTTCGAATGCTTCGGGTTGCTCTCCCTCGCGATCGGTTCGCACCATGTACCTCAGCAACTCTTGTCGTTTCGCATCGCTGACTCGGTCTTGCACCAGTCGAGCCAGGTAGTAATCGACGTAGCGTCGCGGGTCGCGTTCTGCGAAGGGCACGTGCGATTCGAGTGGCAACAGCGGTCCGTAGCTCTCGCGACCTGGCGCGTGCGAGAGGACTTCAGCGAAACGGCCCCGGGCTAACCAGGCACTCGACGAGACCCAGTCTCGTTCGCCATCCCAGCCCTTCACGCTCGGCGGTGCGAACAATTCCTGTCCCATGCCTGCCATCAACTCGGCCAGTTCTTGGCCCGGAAAGACCGCATCGAGATCGCGCAGCGCGCCGACAACATACTCAGCCGGTGATTTGATTTTGGCGAGCATCGCTTCGCTGGAATAGAACGCCTTGGATTGCAGGACCGTGCGCAGGAACCACTTCATTTCCAGGTTGCAGTCGATGAGAACCTGCGTTGCTTCCTCGATGAGTTCGTCATCCGGATTCGGCATGACAAAATACTCGAGCAACTTGGTGGAGAGGAATCGTTTGGCTTGCCGCTGTTGCAGCACGATGTCCACCACATCATCGCCATTGAAGTTGCCGCGGCGGCCGAGGATTTCCTTGGGTCCGAAGTCATGGGCTTCGCGTCGGAACACAAAATGGAACTCATCCTGGTGCCAACCGGTGAACGCGCGCGCGGCTTCCTGCACATCATGCTCGCTGTAATGACCTTCGCCCAGCGCGAACAACTCCATCAGTTCACGGGCAAAGTTCTCGTTGGGTTGTCCTTTGCGGTTCTGCTGGTTGTCCAACCAAAT
>JARFQX010000353.1 GCA_029287555.1 Rubripirellula sp.
AATAGTTTTGCGTTGACGATGTTGTAAGAGAAATCGATTTTGATGACCGTTGATCCGCCCGGCATCAGCGGTTCGTCCAGGTCCACGCGCATCATCGTGCCCACGACCGTGTGAGCCATCAGTTTTCCATCCGCGCCGTGCACCCCACCGAGGGTGAAGCCACCGTCGAACGCTAAACGGGCCAGCAGCGAACTCAAGCCTTTGAAGGACATCCGCGAAGAGATGCTCGGTGCCGACGCGGCCATGGCCGATGCCGAGTCGGGGCGAAATCGGTTCTGGTCCAATTGGATCCAGACATAACGCAACTCGTGCGGTGACTCGTTTCGATAGGTGACCGTCGATGTCCCCGTGATCCGCTGCTCTTGGTCGTCCAGCGTGACGTCGATTTCGTAGTCGGCCCGTTGTTGCCAGTACTTAGGACCCGGCGCCCCAGAAGCGGTGCGCTGGTCGTTGGGCGTCGGCAGCCAACTTTCAATTTGGTAAAAGCGATCGATCGGATCGGAGTGCTTTTCGTTCGTCAGAGATTGGGCATGGAGCTCGGACGAAATCAGGAAGAAAGCAGCGACGCCAATAAGCAATCTGTATCTGGACATGTGCGTCTGGGTAGATGCGTAAGCTAGGAAGGTGGGCGCGGGCCACTTGGCGAACGGTGGTTGAGCGACCAACCCGCCGGCCGCGACTTGATGATTCTAGTCAGCGATTGTAGTCGCCTCACCCCACGCCGGAGCGAGTCCGTAGAATGAAGGGGTCGAACGATTCTCTCTTTCAGCCCCGCATGATGCCCTGTGACGAATCTGACACCTCCCACCGCGACCCTTGGGTACTGCACCAACGTCCATGCGGGAACCGATTTGGCTGCGATCCGCAGTAACCTCGATCAGTACGCCGTCGCCGCTCGGGAGGCTTGCGGGTTGGAGGAGTTGGGCGTCGGCCTCTGGGTGCCAGCCAAAGCGGCGGCCGACTTGGCTCGCGATACCGCATCGTTTTCAAGCTTCCTGCGTGATCGTCATCTGCGGCCGTTCACGATCAACGGATTTCCCTACGACAAGTTTCACCTACCGATCGTCAAGCATCGGGTCTACCAACCCACCTGGGCTGATCAGGAGCGGTTCGAGTACACCTGCCAGCTTGCCGATCTGCTGGCGGAGCTGCTCAGCGCGCAAGGGGACGAATTCGTCGGCTCGATCAGCACGTTGCCGCTGGGCTGGCCGACCGAATTGTCGTCGCCCGGGCGGTTGGATCGGGCCGGAGAAAATCTTCGCCGTCTTACCGATCACCTGGCTGAGCTTGAGTCAAAGTCGGGCCGACGCATTGTTGTGGCGATCGAACCAGAACCCGGATGCCAGATCGACACCACGGACGATGTGATTGAATGGTTCGCTAAGCAGTTGCCCGATGAGAAGCATCGTCGATACTTAACGGTGTGCCACGATATCTGTCACTCGGCCGTGATGATGGAATCGCAGAGTGATGTTCTGAAGCGACTTGCCCGGGCCGGGATCGCCATCGGCAAGGTCCAGGTCAGCAACGCCATCGTCGCCGATTGGCAGTCGATGGCCGCGGGGCGTCGGCGCGAAGCCGTCGGCCAGCTTCGCGAGTTTGCCGAGGATCGCTATCTGCATCAAACCGGACGTCTTCTTGCATCCGGGGAGTTTGAGCTGGCCGAAGATCTGCCTGATCTTCTTGGCGATCCGGCACTCGGGGATTTACCGATGGGCGAAGATCGACGATGGACCGTGCACTTTCACGTCCCCATCTTCCTGGAAAGATTTGGGCATTTGTCGACCAGTCAGAACGAAGTGCTTGATTGTCTGCAGCATCTGAATTCGTCCGAGTGTGCCGCAGACTTCACCGGACACTTTGAAATCGAGACGTACGCCTGGACCGTCTTGCCTGCACGGATGCGTCGCCGAGGCCTTGCCGAGGACATTGCCGGTGAGGTCGATTGGCTGCGTCGTGTGTTGGATTGGTCTTAGAGCAATTCCAACCGTCACAGTCGGGACGGATTGAAGGGAGTTTCCGGAACCTGACCGCTGGCGTATCGAGCAAGCTTCTGCCGCAGCTTGCCGATCAACTCTTTCGTCGCCGGATCGGGATTCAAGGCAAGGTTGTGGAATTCCATCGGGTCGCTGTGGTGATCGTATAACTCGACGCCCTGGGAACCTTCCGCCCACTCGGTGTACCGCCAACGATGCGTGCGGATGCTGCAACCCATCACGGGGTTGGCGAGACGATCATCAGCCGGGCGCAGCACTTGCGTGATCGCAAACTCATCCCACGACGCAAGCGGATCGTTCAGCAACGGGGAAAGATCGCGTCCGGCCAGTCCATCGGGTGCTGGGATTCCCGCCTGGGCAGTCAGCGTTGGATAGATGTCCACGTACTCGACCACCCGACGGCAAACCTGTCCGCAACCGGAAGTGCGTGGAGTGCGAATGATCAGCGGCGAACGAGCCGATTGTTCAAACAACGTTCGCTTTTGCCAGATGCCTCCATGCTCACCCAGGTGGTAGCCGTGATCACTCCAGAACACGACGATCGTGTTGTTTGACTTTCCCAGCCGGTCGATCGCTTCGAGCAACCTCCCGACTTGGGCGTCAATGAACGAGACGCATGCGTAGTAGGCCTGGGTCGCGGCCAACAGCTTGTCTTGGCTCAAGTTGTAGTTTGGAACGGGGCAATTGTGGGCGAACGCAGCGATTGGGATATCGTCACGATCCCCCGCGGGAGAGAACGGCAAGCGGATCTGTTCGATTGGATAGAGCCCAAAGTAACTCTTCGGGGCGACGTAGGGCGTGTGGGGGCGGAAGAAACCCACGGCCAGAAACAAAGGTTGGTCCCTCGGTTGCTCCAGGATCCGAATCGCTTCGGTCGCGATCATGCCGTCGGTCTGCTCGGTATCCTCACCATCGGCCGCCAACCAACTCAACGCCGCGCTGATGGGGCGATGGGGCTCGGCATTGATGATCTTTGCCTCGTCCGTCTTGTCACGACCTTTGGGATTGACCGTCCGATTCCAGGATGGGGGATCATCGAAGCCATCGGTTCCGATCGCTGCCGGAACGTTGTAGTGATAAATCTTGCCCACCCGCGCCGCAAAGTAGCCAGCTTGTTGAAACGCTTGCGGCAGCGTGACGACGTCGGGAACCTCATCGCGGAAGTGACGGTCCAGATCGTAGATCTTGATTTGATCGGGTCGAAGACCTGTCATCAGCGAAGCGCGGGTTGGGTTGCACAGCGGCAATTGGTTGTACGCTCGCTCGAATTGAACACCACTTGCCGCGAGCCGATCCAGGTGGGGTGTCTTGGCCAGCACATCGCCGTAACAACCCAACGTGCATGCCAGATCATCGACCGCGATGAACAGCACATCGGGGGGCCGCTGGGCCGACCATCCGCGTCCCGCCACGACAACCACCGCAAGCAGAACGATCACGAAGACTCGGGGCATCGGTTGCATGCCCATCATGCCTCAACCTCCCAACCGGGGCGATACGATTCGCGGATGATCTCGTCCGCCGAGGAAACGCCGGTAGCCGTCATCGCATCGGAATCCCAGCGAATCACCTCGCCGGTGCGCAGGGCGACCAAACCCAAGAGCACAATCTCGGTCAGCTTCGCGCCATACTCGAACGAACTGCTTGCCGGTGGCCCCCCCTTGATCGCATCGATCCAGTCGCGATGGTGGCCGCCGGATCGAGCAATCGACGGCTGGGGCACCTTCATCGCTTCGCTTCGCGATTGGGGATAAATCTGGTAGTCGCCACCGGCCGCTCCACAAACCAGGATCCCCTCGGAGCCAACGAATACGGCGCCGCGGCCCGGCAGCTTTTTGTCCCGAGGCAACAGCTCGGGCGTGCGCGGTCGTAATCCCCCGCTATACCAGTGGATCTTCAGCGGACTCGTTCCGTCTTGCTTGACAAAATCGAAGTAGCCGACCTCACCAAATGGAGCCATTCCCTTATCGGTGTTACCCGCCGCGCGCATCTCAACACGCGTTGGCGAAGTCAGCTCAAATGCCCAGACCGACGAGTCGAGATCGTGGCAACCCATGTCGCCGAGCGCACCACATCCGAATTGCCAAAAGTCGCGCCACGAGACGGGGGCGTAAGCCTCGTGAAATGGGATCGGTTTCCTGGGGCCGCACCACAGATCCCAATTCAAGCGTTTCGGAATCGGTTGTCCATCGGCGGGAGGATGCAGCAGCGACGGATTCCAACGCGTCGTCTGAACCCAAGCGTGAACTTCGCTGACGTCTCCAATCGCTCCGCTTCGCAGCAACTCGACGGTCTCGCGAATTGAATCCTTGGAATGTCCCTGATTGCCCATTTGAGTGGCGACACCAGTTTCCTTCGCGACCTGGGCGACCAGTCGGGCCTCCGCGATGTTGTGTGTCAGTGGCTTTTCGCAATAGGCGTGTTTGCCTGCGCGCATCGCCGAGATCGTTACGGGAGCGTGCAAGTGATCCGGCGTCGCGCAGAGCACCGCGTCAAAGTCGCTGCTGTTCGAATCGAGCATCTGGCGGTAGTCGCTGAATCGTCGGCAGCGAAAACTCGATTCGCTTCTCTGGTAATGCTCCTCGATCGCGGCACTGACCGGCCCCCGTCCGGCCACGCCTCGGTAGTAGAACTTGCTCAGATCCCACGACTCGGCCGGGTCCGCCACGGCGGTGATGCGGACGTCGCCTAGCTTCATCAACTCTCGCGCGTTTTGAAAACCACGGCCGCCCGCGCCGACCAGCGCGACATTGACGCGGTCGCTCGGGGCCACCTGTCCCGGACCGCCCAGGACATGTCTTGGCACGATCGTCGCGGCTGTCAGCGCGAGAGAGGATCGGTTGATGAAGCGGCGGCGGGAAATTCCGGCTTGAGCTTGCTTTTCGGTGGACGAATTTGGCGTGGGAGTGGGACGTGATGAAGCAGTCATGGATTTAGCAGGGGGGTGAGAGGGACGCGAATCTCCGAGACGCTCGCAACTTGATTGGGCCCTGGACAATATGCGATCCGCACGTAGTGTAGAGGATTGGTTTGCGCCGTACACAAACGAAGGGAAGTCGTGCCGGATCCAATCCTCTACGAGTCGCACTCTCACACGCCGCTTTGCAAGCACGCGATTGGCCAGCCCGATGAGTATGCCGAGGTGGCCCAGCGACGCGGGCTCAAGGGCCTGATCGTTACCTGTCATAACCCCATGCCGGGCGGGTTCTCGGCGAGGGTTAGAATGGCCGAGGACCAATTCGACGAGTATGTCGATCTGGTTGCCACCGCGACCGAGCAGTTTGCCGGACGGGTCGATGTCCGGCTCGGTTTGGAAGCCGACTACTTCGAGGGGATGGAAGCTTATCTCGAGAAGCAATTGAACTCAGCCGAGTTCCATTTCGTGCTCGGTTCGGTGCATCCGCAAATCCCGGAGTTTCGCGCCCGGTACTGGCAGGACGATCTGGTGGAGGTCCAACGGATCTACTTTCGGCAGCTGGCCCAGGCCGCGGAAACGGGCTTATTCGATTCGATCTCGCATCCAGACTTGATTAAGAATTTCACCTCGGAAGCATGGCGTCCAGAGCGGATCATGGATGACATTTGCCGCATGCTCGATCGGATCGCGGATTGCGGAGTTGCGATGGAGTTGAATACCTCGGGGGTGATGAAGACCATTCCCGAGATGAATCCCATGCCGGAGATGCTCCGCGAGATGGCCGCGCGAGAAATTCCGGTGACGTTGGGATCGGATGCGCACCTGCCCGAACGTGTCGCCGACGGGTTTGAAACCGCTTTGGAACTGTTGCGCGATTGCGGCTTCCGCCACGTCAGTGTCTTTCTAGATCGACGGCGTCAGGAGGTGCCGATCGATGTCGCTCTGGGCAGTCTCGTCATCGGTCAAGTCTGATCGCCGCTGGTCGAGGATCTGGAACGCCGCATCGCGTCCCACGGTCCAGAACAGCGCCGGTCGAACGAAAAACTCGGCGATCGTGCTGGTGATCAATCCACCGATGATCACCGTGGCGATGGGATAGAGCAACTCTTTTCCCGGTTCGTCACCCGAGATTGCCAGCGGAAGCAAACCAATGCCGCTCGTCAGCGCCGTCATCAGTACCGGAGCCAAACGCTCCTGGCCCGCCCGACACACCATCTCACGCGACACCGATTCACCCTCTCGCTCCATCAAATACAAATAGTGGTTGAGCAGCAGGATCCCGTTGCGACTGGCGATTCCGCAGAGCGAAATGAAACCGACCGTTGCAGCCACGGTCATGAACTGGCCAGTCAAGACCAGCGCCGCCACGCCGCCCACCAAAGCGGCCGGAATGGCCACCATGACTTGCAGCGAGAAGTTGGCATTGCCGAACAACGTAAACAACACGGCGAAGATGCCGATTAGTGAGACTGCCGAGAGTAACAGTAGCCGACGATTGGCAGCTTGCTCACTTTCAAACTGGCCGCCGTATTGCAGAAAGTAGCCCGCGGGCAGGTCGATCGATGCGAGCCTCGATTGGATTTCCCTCACGACGTCGACGATGCCGCGACCATCGACATTCGCTTGCAGCACGATCCGTCTTCGGACCTGCTCCCGATTGATCGTATTGGGGCCGACGCTGTCATAAATGCGGGCGACGCTCTCGAGTGGTATCACGCCACCGTCGGGCAGGTTCAAGGCGAGTCGCCGCAACGTGTCTTCATCCTCGCGGAATCGTTCATCGAATCGCACCAGCAGATCAAAGGTGCGCTGGCCCATGAGCACATCGCTGACCACTTTGCCGTTCATTGCCGTCTCAACAACTTCCATCACTTCAGCGGGTCGCAAGCCGTAGAGTGTCAAGGCATCGCGATCGAGTTCGATCCGCAATTGGGGGATGTCCGTTTGCTGTTCCACCTGCAGGTCGACCAGCCCTTCCACATCGGCAATGGCCGCCTCGAGCTGGGCCGCAGTCCGCCGCAACACCGCGAGATCGTCGCCGAACAACTTGATGCCGATGTCGGCCTTCACACCCGAGAGCATGTGACTGATCAGATGTTGGATCGGTTGTTCGGTATTGGTCATCACGCCCGGGATTTCGCTCATCGCCTCCCGTACCTGTTCAATTGTCCGTTCTCGATCGGCTTCCGGGTTGAGTTCTAAAACCAATTCGCTGACGTTCACGCCCATCGCGTGCTCATCCAACTCCGCGCGGCCCGTGCGACGAACGACCGATTCGACCGCCGGTATCTCCAGCAGGCGACGCTCGACTGCCGCGCCGATCCGGTTGCTGGTTGCCAGCGACGTGCCGGGTGCCAGCAGTGCATTGACCTGGATCGATCCTTCGTTGAAGGGAGGCAAGAAGCCCCGATCCAGCCGCAGAATCACCGCTGCCGCCAGGACGACCAGAACCGCGCTGATTCCCAGCACCATTTTCGGCAGACGAGTGCTGGTGGAAATCGCGGCGCCCGCCACGCCCTTGAGCGATCGCAGCAACCATCCCTCGCGGTCCGCGCGCAATGCATTGCGACGATCGACTGCGAGCAGGACCATCCAGATCAGTGGTGTCACGACAAGGGTCCAGATCCAGGGGCCGCCGAGAGGTGTGAGCGGGAGTCCAAAGCGCGGCAGGACCCAAAAGCAAACCAGTCCACTCATTGCCAGGGAGAGCAGCGGCGCGGCGAAGCTCCAGGCTTGCTTGCCGACCAAGAGCAACGAGGAAAGTGCCGGCGTAACCGTCAACGACACGGCCAAGGACGCGAGAAGCGAAACGACATAGGCGCTCGCCAAAGGAATGAACATTCGACCCGCCATCCCCTCGAGGGCAAACAGCGGAATGAAAACGAGCACGACGATTGCCGTGCCGAACACGATGGAACTGCGTATCTCCACGCTGGCATCCCAGGTGACGCGAAGAGGGGAGCGAGGTTCCGGCAAGTCGCGGTTTTCACGAAGCCGCCGAAAGATGTTCCCCACGTCGACAATTGCGTCGTCGACAAGTTCGCCGATCGCAACCGCTAAGCCCCCAAGCGTCATCGTGTTGATCGACAAACCGAAGGCGGCGAACACGCAAGCGGTGGCCACGATCGAAAGTGGAATTGCGGTCAATGTCACAAAGGTTGTGCGAAAGTTCAGCAAGAACAGAAACAAAATCACCACGACCAACGCGCCCCCGTCCGCCAGGGCCTCGATCACGTTATCGATCGCACGGTCGATGAAGGCACGTTGCGAATAGACCTTTGCCAGCCGAATGTCACTCGGTAATGACTGACGCAGGTCCCGAATCGCCTCGGCGATTTCATCATCTACCCGTCGGGTATCGGCCCCGGGTTGCTTGTTGATCGTCAGCACCACGGCGGGACCGCCTTCGATTTCGCCCGATTCATTCCGAACGAAGGATGACGAG
>JARFQX010000366.1 GCA_029287555.1 Rubripirellula sp.
TCGTGAGGAATGAAGTGGAACCTGTCCTCTTCGTCCAGATAGATGCTGTAGTCGCTTGCCCGAATCCAGTAGCCGTCGGAATTGATCAGCCCGACGTCGAGCGCCAAGAACCAAAGCAACCCATCGACGTCACAGATTGGCTCGAGTGCGGCGGGTAACTGGTCGGTTGGGGTCTCTTCTAACACGCGGCAAAGTTCGATCAGCTTTGCCAATGATTTTTTGCCACCCGACTTCTGCTCGTAGGGATGCCGGTAGTTCTCCGGATCATCACCTCGATAGTCCAGGCCGCCACCGCCGCGGGGAGAGCCGCTTACTTTCCACCGCGC
Organism: Rubripirellula sp.; assembly: GCA_029287555.1. Classification (GTDB taxonomy): domain Bacteria; phylum Planctomycetota; class Planctomycetia; order Pirellulales; family Pirellulaceae; genus Rubripirellula. Next base: position 327 of record JARFQX010000366.1, read on the forward strand.
ACCCTTGCCGCTGCCGAAATTCTCTTTCAAAAAGTCTTTGTTGAACTGCTGAACGTTCGTGTAAATGCCCCAATTCTCTCCATTGATAACAACGCGAACGAAGTTGGCTTTGGGAGCTGCGATGTACTGACGTGCGATGTGCGAGTAAAGCACCGTACTCATCATCGAAGCGTCGCCATTTCCGTTCAGCAAGTTCAGCGTCTTGTAGCCCATCAATCGCTGGTCTTCGTCGACCATGTCCATCGACAGATTCAGCGACCGTTTGTAACCGCTCGGAACCATGCCATAGGACGAGGCTCCGCGGAAGTGAATGCCAACGCCGGGATACGTTCTACCGTCGACGGTAACCGTTGCGGTCACGTCAACGTCGGTACCGTGGAAATCTTCCAGCTCCGATTCCCAATCATCGTTCTGAAAGTCGATGAAGATCGTTCGCAGAACGCTGGTATCGTACAACTCGTTTCGCACGGGATCGACCGAAGACGGGTCAATCTGCAAACCCTCGGTGGCTGCGGGGCGTTCGCCGCCGGGACCGCGCCCACCCGGCCCTCGACCTGGACGTCCGCCTCCGGGGGGAGGCCCGAAACCGGGGGGAGGCCCGAACCCAGGGGGCGGTCTGAAACCTGAAGGTGGCCCAAAACCTGGAGGCGGGCCAAAGCCTGGGCCACCGCGTTCGCCTGGGCCGCCGCGTCCGCCTGGGCCGCCGCGTCCGCCTGGGCCGCCGGGGCCAGCGGGGCCACCGCGTCCGCCGGGGCCTCGCCGTGGAGCCGGGTTCTTCTGGATGAAGTCCCGAGCTTTCTCGCGTTCTTGTTGGTTGAGCCAACCACTCTCGTCTGCATCGAACTGGTCAAGCATTTCGCGGTCTTCGCCGCCAATACCGGGCGGCTGACCCATGGCTGGCGGCTGACCCATGGCTGGCGGCTGGGCAATCAACGTCAGCAGCCAGACGGCAACGCCGACGAAAGGTATCGATGAAGCAGATCGGAATGGCATCAGTGGCAACTCGCTGAAGGGATGGGCTGGAACAAACCGTTCGCTACCGGGCCTGTTGCCTTTCCAGAAAGGAACCGCCACAACAAATCAGAAGTTTCTTTCGTGACCCCGGCGCTAGCCCTCGAATGGTTCGCCGACAAGCTCGTCCCATTTCGTCCGTTGCTCAGGCGAGAGAATCTTTAAAATCTGTTCGACCGTATTCTGGGTCGTGGCGGACCAGGCCCTTTCGAATCTCAGCGGACGCGAACCCTCGAAGCGGTTGCGGGGTGGCCCATCGGGTCCCAGCCCGGATGGGCCCGGTCCGCCTGGTCCCGGTCCGCCCCGTCCCGGTCTGCCTGGTCCCGGTCTGCCCCGTCCGGCGCCTCCCATTGGAGGTCCCCCAAACCTGTCGCCTCCCTCCGGCGGCCCGAAACGAAATCCTGCCCCACCGTCTTCGTCCGGTCTCCGGGGGCCCAAAAAACGTGGCGGGCCTTCGCGATCATCGCCACGAGGGCCATCCATTCGCTTCGGGCCGGTCTCGAGGATAATCCGATGGATCTCTTCGCGCTGCTGGCGAGAGAGTTCAAGAGCAGCGACGACCTCGGAGGAATTGAACGTAAATGGCAAGCGTTCTTGACGGACCAGTTGATTAAGCCGGCGCATCTGGTCGACTGAAAACTTGCCCGTGATGAACTCATTGAAATCGTGAACCAACTGAGTCATTTCGATGTTCTCGCTGGTCACGCTGCCCACGAACTTGTTTGCCAACGACTGCCGCTGTTCATTGAACTGTTCGACAGCGGTCTCAATCGCCGTGGCATCCTCCGACGCGATGCCCAGCTCGGTTTGGACGCGCTCGTCCGCCAAGGCTCGCAGCGGCGCGATTTTCTCCAAGATCCGAAGCTCGTCCACCATCTCTGCGACTCGCGCTGACGTTGTTTCGAGTTCTTTGGCGAGCGTCGGATCGCCGGCACGATCCTTCAAGAAATCCTGGTAGAAATCGAGCGAAGTCTCGAGGAAGCTGCGTCTCAAGTCCTGTAGATCGGGACGATAGGCCATCTGGCTTTCACTCAAATTGCTAAACGTGTCGACAGCATTTCTCGCTTGCTGGAAGCTCCGTTGAGCCTGCAAGCGTTGTTGCGTCTCGCGTTGCAGCGCATCGGCGGTCTGTCGCTGTTCCTTCCAGATTAAGAGTGTTGTCGCGAACAAGCCCAAGGTGGCGAGCAGCAGGAAGCCACTCACCACCGCCACCAGGCCACTGTTGCGACGACGCCATTTGGCGAGTCGTTCTACCAAGGTTGGTGGTTTCGCGGCGATCGGCTTATCATCCAGCCACGCTTGCAAGTCATCGGCCAGCGCCGCCGCGCTGGTGTAACGTTCGCTCGGAGTCTTCTCGATCGCCTTACGAACGATCGTGTCGAGTTCCACGGGTAAGAAAGGATCGACTACCCGCGGGAAGGGCGGGTCGTGCAAGGCGACGTTGTTGAGCATTTCGCGAACACTTTCTCCTTCGATCGCGGGGCGTAACGTTAGCAGCTCGTAAAGTGTCACACCCAGCGAATAGATGTCCGTGCGATGGTCGAGTTCGTCGCGCCTGCCGGTCGCCTGTTCGGGACTCATGTATCGCAGCGTCCCCATCGGATCGCCGGTCCGAGTCAATTGCGTTGCTTCGCTCTGCACCTGGGCCAGCCCGAAATCCGTTACCCAGATTTTTCCAGTCGAATCGAGGAGCAAGTTTGCCGGTTTGACGTCGCGATGGACGACTCCATATTGATGCGCATGCTCAATGGCGAGAGCCGCCTGACGGATCATTCGCACGACCGACTTGTAATACCGATGCCTGCCCGCGGAATTGTCGCTCAGGACGGTCGAATAACGAGCGATCGTGTCATCCGTGGTGCTTGGTTTTCCGTCGTCATCGTCCGCATTCGCGGCGCGCATGTTTTCGATCAGTTCCGCGAGGGTGCTGCCGTCGATCATCTGCATTGCGTAATAATGCACGCCACGATCGCTACCGACGGCGTACACAGGAACAATGTTT
>JARFQX010000398.1 GCA_029287555.1 Rubripirellula sp.
ACCAGGGCTTTGCACCCGGCGACGAAGCACAGATGGTACGTCTCATCGATCGGTTTCAGTCCGATGAGACGCTGTGCAAAGTCACCGGCGAGCAGAACCAGCGGCTGGTCCGGAGCAACTACTCGCTGACAGCAATGACTCGGGCCTACCGCGAACACTACCGCGCTCTGTTCACCCGGCGGCTCGACGTGAATTGACTCCTGGACAGCGGCTTTCTTAGAGCCGGCTTTCTTAGAGCCGGCTTCCTTGGAGCGGGCATTGTTGGAGCGGGATGGAGTCTGACCTCTTGGTGGTTGCTTGGTCGAACCACTTGTTCTGTCCGCAACCGGGCTTCATCGTCGATGAATGGATCAGGCAATGAGTCGAACAACTCCGACTCCGTCTTCACTCTTTCGCGGCGGACCGGTGGAGCGATTTCCTCCGTGGCCGCGGGCGGAACGTGGATGTGCGAAGGCATCGCCCGTGGTTGCATCGGCGCGGCTTGTGGTTGCATCGGTGCGGGGTGGACGTGAGTGCCCGCATGCCCGTGGTGCATGATCTCACCCGGGGGCAACATCAAATCCTCCATCATGGCTGCATCGCAAGCGTCATCGCAGAGGTTGCCGCCGGCACCAGGTTTCCACTTGAAGCTGCAAAGTTTTTTCAGCCCAACTTGCAGCTTATCGAGGCATCCGGAGAAGCTGCCACCATGGTCGGCTTCGCAGCCACAACCACAATCGGCAATCGCGGTGGGATCCGCGTCGCAGGGGACTTCACAGCCGCAATCAGCGGCACGGACGCTGGCAGCCGCGCCCAGGCTGAGCACACCGGCGGCAATCCAAGCCAGGGAACGCAGTTTGGTGGAACGATCGATCAACATGAGAGAACTCTGATTCGGAACGTGGCTCTTGAAATACCATTCAGATGCGGGGGTTATCGACCCCGGAGAATTGGAACGACCACGAGAACCGGGAGCACCCGTATAGAGCCCCCAGCTTGACACCGACCTGGGCGGCCCCGGCAGACAGCCGATGGCTTGATCGCTAAACTGAGCGAGCGATTTTGCTCGATCTTTCCCGTCTATTTGTGTAGAGAATCCTGCTGTGAGTTTTGATCCGTTTGGAGTCCGTTCCGAGTTCAACACTGGCCACGGTAGCGCGACGCTGTACCGCCTGAGCAAACTGGAGGAGGCAGGCCTCGGGACGATTGGCAAGCTGCCGTTTTCAATTCGCGTGCTTCTCGAGGCGGTCCTGAGGAATTGCGACGGATTCACGGTAACGGAGCAGGATGTCCGGAATCTCGCCAACTGGAACGCCGCCGAACCCGCCAAGCAAGAGATTCCCTTCAAGCCATACCGAGTCGTGCTGCAGGATTTCACCGGCGTTCCGGCAGTTGTCGACTTGGCGGCGATGCGTTCGGCGATGCAGCGGATCGGCGGCGAGCCCGAGAAGATCAATCCGCTGATTCCGGTCGACTTGGTGATCGACCACTCCGTGCAGGTCGACTTCTTTGGCTCCGAGCAGGCGTTGTCGAGGAATGTCGCGATTGAATTCGAGCGCAACCAGGAGCGATACGAGTTTCTGCGTTGGGGCCAACAAGCATTTGACAACTTCCGAGTGGTTCCTCCGAATGTCGGCATTGTGCACCAGGTCAATCTGGAGTACTTGGCCCGCGTGGTTGCGATCAAGGAAACGGACGACGGACCGGTTGCCCTACCCGACACACTGGTCGGCACCGACAGCCATACGACAATGATTAACGGCCTTGGTGTCCTTGGCTGGGGCGTCGGTGGAATCGAAGCCGAAGCCAACATGCTCGGTCAGCCGCTCTACATGCTGATGCCCGAGGTAATCGGCTTTGAGCTGACCAGCTCGCTGCCGCCCGGGTCGACTGCAACGGACATGGTATTGCGTGTGGTCGAGATCTTGCGCCAGGAAGGAGTGGTCGGTAAGTTCGTCGAGTTCTTCGGGACCGGGATGAACAAGATGAGCGTCGCCGACCGCGCGACGATCGCCAACATGGCCCCCGAGTACGGGGCGACGATGGGCTTCTTTCCCGTTGATGATGTGACGCTGGAATACCTGCGGCAAACCGGTCGCTCTTCGGAACAAATTGAATTGGTGGAGCGCTACTGCAAGGAGCAAGGGTTATTCCGCACCGATGATGGGCCGGAACTGACCTACACCAAGCGGCTGTCGCTTGATTTGAGCACAGTGGAGCCAAGCCTCGCGGGCCCGAAGAGGCCCCAGGACCGCATCGCCCTGAAGGACATGAAGCAGTCCTTCAACCAATCGTTGACGGCTCCGGTCGGCAAGACTGGTTTTGGCCTCGATAGCGATGCGATCCAGCGCGTCGCTGTGGTAAAGGACAATGGCCACAGCAGCGAGATCAGTCATGGTGCTGTTGTGATCGCCGCGATCACTTCCTGCACCAACACCAGCAATCCGTCGGTGATGATTGGTGCGGGGCTGGTTGCCAAGAAGGCGGTTGAGCGAGGTTTGTCGGTCGCCCCGCACGTGAAGACCAGTTTGGCGCCCGGCTCGCGCGTGGTCAGTGATTATCTCGATAAAGCCGGCCTGACCGATGATTTGAATCGGCTCGGTTTCAATACCGTCGGCTATGGCTGCACGACCTGCATCGGGAACAGCGGCCCGCTTCCGGAACCCGTGGCTGAAGCGATCAAGTCGGGTGATCTGGTTGCCGCCGCGGTCCTTAGTGGCAATCGAAACTTCGAAGGCCGAGTCAATCCGTTGACCAAAGCCAACTACCTTGCCAGTCCGCCCCTGGTCGTCGCCTACGCCTTGGCCGGAACCACCAACATCGACCTGGTCAACGAGCCGATTGGAAAAGATCGCGACGGCAATCCCGTTTACTTGAAAGAACTCTGGCCCTCGGCCGATGAGATTCGCCAGACGATTTCCGAGTCGATTCAACCCGAGATGTTCACCGAGCAATACGAGGCGGCGGTCAAGGGGAACGAACTTTGGAACTCGATCGAGGTCGCCACCGGCGCGATTTACCCGTGGAGCGAGTCGAGCACTTACATTCACCACCCGCCGTTCCTGGATCAAGTGCAGGACGAATCCGTTCCGG
>JARFQX010000415.1 GCA_029287555.1 Rubripirellula sp.
GGTGGTGAGGTGGTGAGGTGCGGGTTGACCTTGGTGCAAGTTGCAATCTTTACTTGACGACCGGTGGTAATCCGAGCTCCCAAACTTACTGCCCCACTGCCCCACTGCCCCACTGCCCCACTGCCCCACTGCCTTACCGCCTTACCGCCTGACGCCGGGTGTTCAAGCGGTCTCAGAAATGTCTAGACTGAATCCGAATTGGGTTCGTTCCTCACTTGCGGGTCTTACGTCATGTTGTTCGCATCGATCCTTGTCACGTCGCGGACCTGCCTTGGTGTCGCCGTTTGCTCGCTCGCGTTAGCGTTCGGCGCTGCGGAGCTCACAGCACAGGAGGCTGCTCCCGATCAGCCCCGTTCATTGAGCGATCCCTTGACCGAGCAGGAGAAAGCGACGCCGGTGGATGCTTACGTCTCGCCGGAGGATATCGTTCGGGCGGCGTTCGAACCTCCGCCCGAAGCTCGTCCCTTGAGCAAACGGAACGTTTGGATCGATCGCGACAAGCAACGAGTTTACGTTGACGGTTACATTGCAATGCGGGAAGGTCCGCTGGAAATGTTCGCTTGTCCGATGGGGACCAAGGAGCACGAATCGATTGTTGGATCGCTGGCCCGTTCAAGTGAGGTGCACGCGGCGTTGCTTGCCATCGGCGCTCGTCCGGGCACGCCGGTGCGATACATCCCGAACTTTGTCCCGGCAACGGGCCAACGGGTGCGAGTCTGGGTCTGTTATCGAGATAAGCAGGGGAAGTTTCATGCTTCGGACGCGCGACGATGGGTCCGCAAAGCTGGCACGGACCAACAGATGGAGATTGATTGGGTGTTCGCCGGCAGCGGTTTCTGGAAGGACCCCCAAGACGGGAGCGAGTTTTACCAAGCGGACAGTGGGGACATGATTTGCGTCTCCAACTTCAGCACGGCCATGATGGATGTGCCAATCGCCAGCAGTGCGCAGGCGAACGAGTTGATGTACATTCCCTACACCGACCGGATTCCCGAACGGGGAATGCCAGTGCGATTGGTGCTGGTGCCGATTCCGATCCCCTCGGACACGCCCGCGGGCGAGCGAGCGAATGCGAATAAGGTTGATCCCAATAAGCCTCCGAGCGAAGCGATTCTGCCCGCTAGAGCGAAGAAGCGATCAAACGATGGTGGTGAAGCGTCGAACTGAGGCTGCGTCGAACCGAGGCTACGTTGTCTACTTGCTCTCCATCACCCAAACGGGATCAACCTTCTCTTCGTGGCGGGTGAGTGCGTCGACTACTCGGCCAAGCAGCACGACACTGGGGTCATCGTCGGGGTGTTCGTGAACCAGCATCGCAAGAACCCTGGCGGCGGCGGTCAGGTTGCTGGAATCGAAATGATTGAGCGCCGTTTCGTAACGCGACGCCATTTCGCGCCACGGATCAGTAGCATCGGCCTTCAACTCGTGCAGTCCGACGGTCTCGGCGAAGCCAAGTGGACGAACGACGGCGAGTCGCCGATGGGCGAATTCATCGCCAATCGCCGCCGCGGTTGAATCGGTGATCAAGGCTTGCACCCCGAGTTTCTTGGTGATCCCCTGCACGCGGCTGGCCAGGTTGACGGTATTGCCAAGTGGCCCGTACTTAAATTTGATCTTCGAACCCGTGTTGCCAACACGTGCCATCCCGGTATTGATGCCAATGCCGAACCCGAAGCGATCGGGCGTGATGTCTTCCCATCGATCGCGCAGCGGGTCGATGCGCTTGAGCATCTCCACGGCACTGGTGCAGGCCCGGTGGGCATGATCGGGTTGTTCACCGGGTGCGCCCCACATCGCCATCAGCTCGTCCCCAACGTAATCCACCAGGACGCCATCGGTATTGGTCACGCACTGGCTCAATTCGGTCAGGACGTCGTTAATCCATTCGATAGTGCGTTCGGCGGCGACGCGTTCGGCAATGGCGCTGAAGCCGCGAATATCACAAAACATGACCGTTACTTCGGCATCACGACCGGCCAGCAGATCTTCGTCATGTTCCAGCCGGGCGGCCACCGCATCGGAAAAGAACTGGGTCAGGTTAGATCGGATTGCCTCTTGGCGCTGTCGTGCGATCCCCGAGGAAACGGCGCCCGCCATGACCTCCAATAAGGCAGCCTCGAGATCTCCGATGGGATCGTCGCATCCCTCCGAACCAAGTTTGCGGTCTCCGTAGATCGCTCCAATCACGCGTCGCTTTTCATCAAAAATTGGCGCGGCGACCGCGCGATCCAGAGCCATCATCGATGATTCAGCCGTGTGCATGTAGCTGGCCGGATCGTAGATCACCGTCTTGCCGAAGCGGAGCACGCGATCGGTCAACCCGCGACTAAAAGTGTGCCCGTTTGAATCCTTCCCGGAGGCGGTACTTAGACGCTTGGCAACGTACGAGGAGCGTATCGCCCACTGGTCACCCTCGCGAAGCAGGATCAACGCGCGGTCCAGGTCAATCATGGTGGCCACCGCGTGAACCGTCGAATCGAAAAACTCGTTCGATCCTGCTGCCTGCTGAACGACGGTCAACGCGCTGCGGACCAAGTCGACCGCGACCCGTCCCTGGTCCTCCTTGCTTTCTCGACCAAACAGTTCGTTCAATCGAACCGGCGCCACATTCTCCATGGTCGATTCGACCTTTGCCGTCACGGTGCGAAATGGGCCTTCGCCGGAACTGGACGGAGAGAGCTGGCTGGCGGGATCGGTCGTCGTGACGCGGACGATGCGGTTCTCGGGAAGCGTCACAATCACTTCGCCGGTCGCCTCATAGGCCTCGCCCGGCCCCAATGGCCGTGCGTCCTTGCCGACATAAAACGACAGCCTGGGGTGGATGTTTGTCACCCGCAACTGGTCACCGACCGAGGATTCAACTCGTAACGCTTGACGTGGAACGGCTCGTGCAGAAAGCGGTGCGATTACCAATCGCTGACTCGATACGAGGTCTTGCAACTCCAGCGGATGCGAGTCCCCCTCCTGTTGCCGACCGATTTCCAAAGGTGTGCGCGAGATCCCGAACCAAAGCTCGTTGCTTCCTTCGAAGACGGTGATTTTGACCTTGTCCGTCACGCTTGCGATCCAGTGGGGCGGTAGGGCAGTGGGGCAGTGGGGCAGTGAGGCAGTGGGGCAGTGGGGCAGTGGGCTTCGAATTGCTTGGCCAACGACTCCCTCAAGATAGCAGGAGGGACCGCGGTCTAGAACGGCAAGCAGGTTGGCGGCGTGCACTCCGGTCGAAGGCCTAGATCAACCCCACTGCTTTGCGTCCAATCCAGAAGGCTGCAAGCAACAGGACCAGCATTGCGGCAGACAAAGGATGACTCCAAATTTGCAGCCGCCGCACGGTCGGCAGTGGCAGTGGCAACTCGGCAAGCTTCTTGATGACTTCATCAATCTGGTCTGATTGGACCGCTTGACCGCGGGAAACGATTGCCAGTTCCTGCAAGACGTCCGGTCGAGCGGGTTTACCAACCTGCTCCCGGATCTGTCCTTGCACGAAGAAACTTGTTTCCAGCTTGCTCTCGGTCTGATCACAAACCAGGGTTACCCGGTGGTTGCCTGGTTGCTGAGGGCGAAAGCCACCGCGGAAGACGCCCCACCGCTCGCCTTCAGCCCGCATTCGAACCGACTCCGTGGCTCCATCCGGCGCCACGATTCGGGCCAGCACCTCTCCCTGTTGCAGCGGTTCGCCGCCGGCATCCATCACGTGCGCGCTGAAGCTGACCGTCTGCCGGATCTGCGGTTGGTCCGGGGTGTAGAACAAACGCATCGTTTCTCCCCGGGCCATGTTCCTCTGGTACGCCATCCATCGCACCACTTGGCCCCAGAATCGGTAGTGGTACTTGTCTTCGACTCCCTTCCGCCATCGCCACGCGCCGTCGGTTCCCATGAATAGCACCTTGCCAGCGCCGTAGGTGCGCGTCGCCAACAGCGGCAACCTGCCGTACTGGTTGGACATGTCTTGGTGGACGGCCAACACCTCGCTGCCAGCCTTCGCTCGAATGACTGGCGCGTACCACTGGAAACCTGGCAGGTTCTCCCAGATATCCATGTTCTCTTCTTGGGAGTCGGCCAGCTTGGTGAGCAAACTGGATCGTCCCCGCTCGGTCAATTCGAAGTGTCCTGCGATGCGCGAGCCCCAGCCGCCAGGTTGAGCTGAGTCCAGGATGACCGGATATAGATCACCGAGTGTTGTATCGAGCAGAGAAAACTGACGTCCCTGAAATCCCGGGATGAAAACCAAACCGCTCGCCTGGTATTCGACTAAGCCTTTGATCAACTCACACTGGGACTCCGTCAACTGATTGTCGTCCAATCCGACGTCGCCCAGAAAGACAACATCGTATTGGGAAAGGTCTTCGAGCTCTTCCGGAAACACTTTGATGTAGTCCTGGGATCCACCGCCGACCTTTCCCAAACCGGGGTGGAACAGCAGGCAGGAGACGTCTACCCCGGGATCACGCGAAAGAGCATTGCGCAGGTAGCGATACTCCCACCTCGGGTAAGATTCGACGATCAACACTCGAAGCTGCTCCTGGCGAATGGCAATCGGAGCGCTCTGACCATTATTGGTTTCGATTGTCTCGTCGGAATGAGGGGGAATTGAAACCTCGATGGAGTAGTCCCCGGTTTGCTCCGGCTTCCAAGTAATCGACTCGAAGGTCCGCGCCATCGGTGCGATTCGTATATCCTTGGTGATCGATTCTTTCTCGGAGATGCGCAGCGTGATGGACGTCAGGTACTCGCGCGGTAGAGAGCTTTCGATCGTAATGGGAATCCGTACGGGCTTTCCGGCGGCACTGAACGTTGGAACCTCGGCGCTGATCAGTTCGATGTCGGGAAGCCTCGTTGGACTGCCTGAGACAACCGTGAAGATCGGGATACCTTTGGTGCGCAGCCGAGATGCCGCATCGACCGGCGGCGGTCCCTCATTCCAGTCGCCGTCGGAAATCAGGACGACGCCGAGCAGTGGATCGATACGATCGGCAACGTCCGTCAGCGGCTCGGCCAGGTTGGTGCGAGGCGATTTGCCGGACGCTTCGGACTCCGCATCGTCGCTCGACAGCGGCTCGATCACCACCTCCAAGCGGTCCATCAGGCTCGTCCACGTGGAGGGATCCACCAGGGGCCCAATCGCCTCGGAGCGAGAGATGGCGCGACTGGAATTGCCCTTGGACGGGTTCGCTGCCGGCACCACGTCGATCGTTTCCATGCTCTGGGAGTTGTCGAATAGGACAGCAATCGCAGGCCTCACGTCGGGTCGGTATTCCTCTCTCCACTCCGGTTGGTTCAGCAGAACGGTGACCAGCGTCACGATGGCAAGCCGAAGCAACTCAAGCATCCCGATCGAGCTGTTGTAACCGCTTCGCCGCCACGCGTAATACCCAAGACCACCGGCAAAGAGGATCACGGCGGCCGACAGGGCGAGCGAGAAAGGAGTGGCAGAAAATGTCAAATGTTCGGTGATGCTCATCCACTGGCTCCACCAAACGCAACGCCCTTTTCCTTCGCGATCCGGCGAGGCAAACAGAGCACCGCTTCGACAAACAACGCGATCAGCATGATGACCAGGAACACTCGCCACACCTCGCGTATTAACGATCGTTGATTACCGACGGTGTCATTAACCCGTGAAAAGTCAAGTTCAGCAAACAACGACGAGACTCGCTCTTCGGGCACGACCGCCTGAAGGTCCTCCTCTTCGCTTCGATTGATGGCGAACCAGCGATCGCCCATCTGATAAACCCCGGCGACGCGGGCATAGTCGCTCGAGAGCGCGTCGCGTGGGCCGGCCACCTGCCGCCACTGGCCATCGTTTTCTACCGCCACAGCGCCGGCGATGAACTGCTGCGCGCTACCGAGGCTCTGGGCACCCGCTTCAATCGCGCGATGCATCATTGCGTAAAGCACGACCCCGCTGGTCGCCATCGATGAATCTTCCTCGCGTGCGGTCGTACCGCAGAAATAGACATTGGCCCCAGGAGTCATGGCCCGGGCCAACAAGGGCGAACCGTCCTCAAGCGTTGCCAACGCGGTCAATTCACCTTGCGGTGCGCAGCTGCGCCTGATCCTCAGGTCCCCAACGGGCAGTGCCTCGCCGCTTCGCGTATTGGCAAGCAAATCGCGGTCGCCCACCCAAGTGCTCACGCGGGACGCCTGGGAATCGGACCACCGTGACCATCGCACGCCGGCGAATGCGGAGTCGGTTGGGTTGTCCGGCGGAAGGAAGATCAAGCGTCCACCCCGTCGGGCGAATTCATTCAGCACGCCGGAGATCGGATCGGAAGGATCGGGAATGGCAGCCTGCCAAACGACAACGGCGATGTCATCGATTTGCCTGCCGATCGCCTGATCGGGTGACGCTACTTCGACCTCGCAGCGCACGTCCGGGCTTGGCGCGACGGCCGCCGCAAATTCCAGCGGCCTGACCGCCACGGGTTGTTCGGTGAGAATCAACGTTTGGCGAACCGATTCCTTTTCATAAACAAAGAAGTACTCGTTGTCGGCAGGGCTCGTATCGGAGGGAATGGACAATCGCCCCCATCCGGTTTCTTGAAAACCATCGATCGGCACCGCATGATCCTGAACCTCTAAAATGTTTCCCGTCATCTCGACGGGAAACTCCGAGCGACCGCCGCCTATCTCAAGCTGCACCGGGATGGTCTCGGTTCCGTCGGTGGATCGCGTCTGTTCAATCCGAAACGAGATCAACAGCCTGGCACCTTGACTGGGCTCTGCTTGATTTCCCGCCACCCGAATTCCAGCGACTCGGTTTCCTTCGACCCGTCGAACGCGAGTCACCCGGATCGATCGGTTATCGGGAGCCACCTCCGGGTAAGCGAGTAAGTGGTAGCGGACCATTTGAGGCAAGTCTGCCAGTGCCGAGCGAATGGCATCCCAGCGCCCGCTGTCACTTTTCCAATCAGCACGGCGCACATCGCTGCAGAGCCAAAGTTCGCAGCGGCTCGGTCGGTTCACACGGATGTACTCGGCCGCTGTTTCCAGCATGGCGGGAATGTCCGCGGTTTCGCTCAGCGGAGTCGTTTCCGGCATGCCCTTCATCACGGAAGGTGATGCCAGTTCGATTGGTTCCCGACGACCACTTTCGATCAGCACGTACCGATTGGCTTGCAAGCGATCGAGGCTCTCGGCCAACCTGGAGATTCCGGTTTGCAGTTTGGAAATGCCGCCCGGACCGATTTGGTTCATGCTGGGAGAACGATCGAGCAGGATGATCGCGGTGTCGACCCGACCGCCTCCGGCCAGGCCCAACCAGCCGCTCGAGAGCGGGCGGCTGATCGCGAAGATCAGCCCCGCGACGGCCAAAGTTCGTGCCGCCAAAATCAACCATTGGCGTAGCCGCGCGTAGCCACGAGACATTCGATTGGCGGCCAACAGGAAATGCATGGCCGCCCAATGCACCGTTTGAAAACGACGCTGGTTGATCAAGTGGATCACGATCGGCAATGCAATCACGGGCAGCGCCAGCAACATTGCCGGTTGCAGAAAACTCATCGCACGCCTCGCGATTTATTGCGATGAGCCAAAAACCGGAATAACGCCTGCTCGTAGTCTTCATCAATGGTGATTTGATGATAGTCGATTGACGATTCCAGCACGATGGATTTCAGTTCACTCAAGTACTGGCTCACAGCGGCTTGATAACGATCGGCAATCTCACTGGGGTCCGCAAACACCGTCGCTTCACCCTCCAGAGCCACGAAGCGTGTCGGGCGGCGAAACTCAAATTGTGTCTCCTGGGAGTCCAGCAGATGGAACACGGAAACATCGTGCTTCCGGAACCGCAAGTGATCGAATGCCCCACGCAGTTCGGATAGATCAACGAACAGGTCCGAGAGGATCACCACCAGGGCGCGCTGCGACGTGGTCTCAGCGAATTCGTGCAAGCCCTCGATCAACCGCGTGTCACCGGCGGCCTCGGCGTGTTCGATTTCATCATTGACCCCGCGCAGATGCGACGGGGTGCGCCGGGGAGGAATCGTGCGGACAATTCTCTCGGCAATGCAAGTCAGGCCGACCGCGTCGCCCTGTTGAATCGCCAGGTACGCCAGGGAGCCCGCAAGTCGCTTGGCGTATTCAAGCTTGCTTGGTCCCGACGAACCAAATCCCATCGAGCCGCTGGTGTCCAGCACCAGGCAAAGGCGTAGATTGGTATCGGCCTCGAACTCCTTGACGTAGTATCGATCGGTTCTGCCAAACGCCCGCCAGTCGAGTCGCCTCAGGTCATCGCCGGGAACGTAGCGGCGATACTCGGCGAACTCGACGCTGGCCCCCCGATGGGGACTGGCATGCATCCCCGAGACACTGCCGACCATCGGTCGCCGTGCAAAAATTGGCAGAGCCGCCAACCGCGAAAGGGCGTGCGGATCCAAGAAACGCCGATTACCTCGATCGCCCAGCAACTGCTCTCTTTTACCTCTGCGTGTCAGGGAAAATGTCAGCCGACAGTATAGATCGACCAGGACGCTCACCTCAGCCGGCTTTCCCCGTCGACAGAGAACTTTTGGTCGAACGGTTCTTTGGCAAACGGCTGCATGACACTCCGAAGTGCTCGCCCGTTCAGCCTTGTCGGCCCGTTAAAATCTGGTCATGATCAGCAATAGACGTTGAAACAAGGACAACTTCTTTTCTTTCCCCTGACCGATCGCTGACCCCACCAGGAGGGGCACCATGAAAAGGAATGTATTGACTTCCGAGCCTGAGATCGAAGCCACCTCGGTTCCGGAGAACCAAGTGCTGCGCGGGGATTCGCTCGCGTCGGGGTCGCAACCCAAGGTGCCCTCGGTTGATTCGATCATCGAACAGGTTCGCCGAGACGCGTCCCGGGGTGCGGTGAAATATCTGCTGCGGAGCGATGTCGGTCACGACGGTGAGTAGTCGATGCGCCGCATCAGCTTGATCGCGGTCGTCGGTTCCAATCCAGCAAGTCGTCGTAGCGAACTCCGCTGCCGCCGAAGAGATCGAGCGCGCTGCCCACGGTGACATCCACTTTTCCACGGCTTGCGGTGCAGACTCGTTCCACGTCGTCGATTGTGGCCACGCCGCCCGCGTAAGTCATTGGGAGGCTTGCCGTCTTGCCCATCTGTTCGACCAAAGACACGTCGATCCCTTGGCAAAGGCCTTCGACATCGGCCGCGTGAATCAGAAACTCGTTGGCGTAGCGGGCGAGCCGTTCTAGATTGTCCCGGTTAATCGCGATTTCGGTTAGCGTTTGCCAGCGATTCATGGCCACTCGCCAACCTATCACCTCATTCGACGTGACTCTGCGACAACTCAGATCGAGCACCACGTGTTCCTTCCCGACCCGACGGACGAGTTG
>JARFQX010000693.1 GCA_029287555.1 Rubripirellula sp.
CCCGACGAGCGACTCGCCCGGATCGCCAAGTACATCGACACGCAATAGATTCTTCCGGCGACTTTGAAGCTGGTTGACATCGCGGGAATCGTCAAAGGGGCCTCCGATGGTGAGGGTCTGGGGAACAAATTTCTTAGCCACATCCGCGAGGTCGACGAAATCATTCAAGTCGTTCGATGTTTCGAGGATCCCGATGTGACGCACGTCGCCGTTGCGGTCAGCCCGATTGAGGACATCGAAAGGATCGAGACCGATTTGATGCTCGCCGACATCCAGACATTGGAAAACGATCGGGGTAAGGCGGAGCGGACGGCTCGAAGCGGCGTAAAGGAGGCGTAGTTGTGGGTTTACGTGTTTCAAAAGTGCAATCGACACTTGGCCGAGGATAAGCCGCTGCGAACCCTCGACCTGTTACCGGCCGAATTGGCCGCGATCTCCAGCTACGGGTTGATGACCGCGAAACCAATTCTTTACGTTGCCAATGTGGGTGAGGATGATCTGCAGGGGCAGGATCCGCTGGTCGATCGAGTCCGCCAACACGCCGAAACCTCGGGAGCCTCAGTGGTATGCGTGTGTGCGAAACTCGAAGCGGAAATTGCGGAATTGGACGAAGCGGACCGGGCGGAGATGTTGGTCGAGGTCGGATTGGAACAACCCGCACTGAGCCAAATTGCTCGTGAAGCCTATCGAACGCTGGGACTACAGAGCTATTTTACTGCCGGAGAAAAAGAGATTCGGGCCTGGACGATTCCGATCGGTGCCACCGCGCCCCAAGCAGCCGGTGTCATTCACACCGACTTCGAACGGGGGTTCATCCGGGCAGAGGTCTACACGCTCGAGGACTTGGAGACCTACCACAGCGAGAAAGAGATCCGGCAGGCCGGCAAACTGCGAGTCGAAGGCAAGAGCTATGTCGTGCAAGATGGCGACATTTGCCACTTCTTGTTCAACGTGTAACTAAACAGATTCATCTGGAGAAGCATTTATGAAATGGTTGGCAATCGCTTGTGCACTTGGAGTCGCATTGTGCTGGGGTCTCTACGGTCCAACGCTTTCCAACGCGCGGGCACCCAATCGGGAATGGGGGCCATTCAAGCCATATGTCTTCATTGGCATGGCCTACCTGGTGATCGCGATCCTTGGCGGTGCGATCATGATGAAGGTGGCGTTCAACGACAACTTCGATTACACCGGCCAATACCAGCCAGCGATGAAGTTCGGATTTCTGGCCGGATGTCTCGGAGCACTCGGAGCGCTGGCGCTGACCTTCGCCCTGACCAAGGCGGGCGGAAAGCCATCGTATGTGATGCCGATCGTGTTTGGCGGCGCCGTAACGGTGAATGCGATCGTTGCCTACTTTAGTTTGCATGATGGAGAATACGTCAATCCGTTGATGTGGGTTGGCATGGTGCTGGTCGTCATCGGGATCTGCTTGACGGCGGGCTACACGCCCCACGGGCATCCGCCGGCCAAACCGGCGGCGAGTCCGACGCTGGAGGAAACCTCGGCCTCGACCAACGCAACCACGGCCGATCCATCCACGAGCTGATGAGTGAAACATCGAACGACCCGATGTCATCCGTGCGGGCGATCGACACCGAGATTCCGCACGTTTGGATGATCCGCACCTTCCTGAAGCACGCCGATGAAGCCGAGGACGACGAGGATCTTCGGGACATCGTCCGAGACCTGTACGACTTCATCCTGGCGGTCGGCCCGGTCGAAGAGGTGGACGACCCGGCTATTTACCTCAAGATGGCCAAGAAGAAGCTGGGGAAACTCAAGCGAGCGACCTCCTTGTACGAGGAAATCCAGCCCGAGGTGAGCGGCCACACCAATTTCGTGATGGCCGCTCGGTCGCTCCGTAACGCCGTCGATCGCATCGCAGCGATTGTTGCCGAGTTGTAACTCCTGGTTGCGGACCTCCCTGAATTCCCGAAGCGAAAAAGTTCCAGCCTTCCGCGGCGATCGGGGTGGACCGAATCAAGCAAGCAGGTGACTGGCCGGATCGTCGGTTGCCACCTTGCGCACCGTGGAACTGCGTTTCCAACAACGGGTTCGCTCGCCGACAGCGATATGCCGGCCCAATTTCCGCCCCACTGCCTCACTGCCTCACTGCCCCACTGCCCCACTGCCCCACTGCGCCACTGCCTTTCTTCCCCACTGCCTTTCTTCCAAAACCGCTCTAGCGACCGTTCTCCGCTTCTTGCTAGTTGAAGAATCCGTTTGGTTTCGTCGCCCCGTTGGAAGCACCCGTTTTGTTGCCCGTCAACGACTCGTCTCGTTTCGGTCTGCTGTTGCTATGCCTGATGTCGCTGAGCCTCTCGGGGTGCGTTCGTCGGCGGATGACGGTGCGTACCAACCCGCCCGGAGCAACGGTTTCGGTCGACAACCAAGTGATTGGCACGACCCCCGCGGCGACCAATTTCGTCTACTATGGGTCTCGAGAGTTTCGGATTGAAAAAGATGGGTATCGGACCGAGACGGTTGTCCAGAAGATCCACCCACCGTGGTATGAGTTTCCCGGGCTTGATTTCATCAGCGAGACGCTTTGGCCGGGTGAGATTCGTGATGAGAGAATCATCGACGTGGAATTAGTACCGAAAGAACTCGCGCCCGCGAATGAGGTGGTTCAGCGAGCCGATTCACTTCGCAACCAATCACGAACCGGTATCGTGACCGCCCCCAAGTGATCGACCATCATGCGACAAGCCACCGCGAGCATTCTGGTCGCGCCGCTTGCCATTGTGTTGTTGATGGGATCCGCGTTGGTGGGCGTCGATCGACTGGGCTTTCGCGACGTCAGCCATTTCTACACTCCGCTCTACGACTACGTGGCGGAGCGTCAATCGGAACGGTGGTCGTCACTTTGGAATCCGCTTGACCAAACCGGTATTCCACTCGCTGGCGAGACGACGACGGCTGTCTTCTACCCGCTTCGCTGGATCGTTTACCAGCTTGTGGCCGACGCTGACGTGGCGATGTCGTGGTACATTGCCCTGCATCTGATCCTCGCCTCGGTCAACGCATGGATCGCGGCCCGATGGGCGCGGGTCTCGCCGATGGGTGCTGCTGTCGCCGCGATCGCTTATGCCCTGTCCGGCAGCGTCTTCTTTCTCTACACCAATCCCCCGTTTCTCGTCGGTGCCTCTTGGATGCCACTGGTCTTGGCCTGGCTGATCGTGCCCGGAGCGCCGCGGACTTCGATGCGGATGTGGGTTGCATCGATCGCTTTGGCCATGATGATCCTGGGTGGAGACCCTCAGACGGCGTTTCACGCGATGGTGATGGGAGCCACGGTTTGGATCACACGTCGAATCCGTGGACTGGAATCAGCTTCTTCGATTGGCCCCCTCCTTTTCGTGCCGACGGTGGCCGCCTGCCTTGCGGCGCCGCAAATTGCTGCGTCCCTTGATTGGAGTCGACGAAGCGACCGGGTGCTCGAGAAGGAGACAGGGCGTTCCTGGTTCGCGCCGCCGGTGGTGGGCAGCAAGCGTTATCAGGCGTTTCAGTTCTCGTTGCCGCCCTGGCATGCCGCGGAACTCCTCACCCCGGAAGCCTCCGGCCGTTTGTATCCGATCAATGAACGGATCAGCCGACTATTGCCCGGCGACGGTCGGATGTGGACGCCATCGATCTACATGGGCATGCTTGTTGCGATCGCCTTGCTGGTGCGAGTCTCACGCTGTCGAGCCGATGGAATCGATGCATGGTTTGGATCGGCGCTCCTGGCGATCCTGTTGGCGATGGGGCCCTTCGGTTTCGTTTGGTGGCTGCAAGCGACCCTGGGAGCGTTGCCGGATTGGGACAGTGCCGTCGGAGGGCCCTACTGGATCCTCTATCACGCGCTGCCGGGGTACGAGTCGTTTCGTTACCCCGCGAAATGGTTGACATTCTTTGCGCTCGGTGGTGCGATCACAACGGCACGCCTGATCGACCAGCCCGATGGCCGCGCGCAAGTATCGAAGTATTCCCGCGTGTTACTGTTTTTGGTCGTAATTGGTACGATCGCAATGTGGTTGGGCTCTTCCATCGAGGCTTTGTTCAACGACGGCGTGGACGAAGCGATGGCCAAGGACGAGTTCTGGGGACCGCTGCGGGTGGAGGGCTACCTCGCGCAAATGACTCGCTCGCTGATTCACTCCAGCGTCGTCGTGGCAATTCTCAGTTGGTGCTTGTGGCGCGAGAGCTCCGCTCGCCTTTCTCACACCGGCCTGCTTGCGTCACTCGTGTTGTTGATCGCTATCGACACCTCCCTCAGCGCGCGCAGCATGTTGATGCGGATCCCCAGCGCGACCGAACGTGCGCTGGTCGACCAGTACGATGCCATCGACGGCCTGAGCGACGGACGGTGGATGCGAACGCAGTCGGGAGGTGGCTGGCCACGGGCTTGGTCCGAGACGAGTCGTGATCGAAGGGCGGTGGAGGTGGAAGCAAGTGGACGTGCCTCTCTGTTCGGCCGCTGGCATCTGCCGCAAGGCGCCGCGGTGTTGAACAACATGGTTTCCATTCAGAGCCGCGAAATGGACCTGTTTTGGGAGGCGGCCCGATCTGTCGGTGCTGGCTTATCCAGACGAGAGCGAGTGGAATTTTGGGCCGCGATGCGAAATTGGCTCAACGTTCGAGGGATCTTGCATTCGAGCAGCCGCACCCGGGAAATCACCATCGATCAACATCGCTACCAAATGGTGGACCGGGCAACCCGCGCCGAACCCGAGCCTCGTGATTTGATCCGACCGCACTGGAAGTGGACCGTGAGGGAACAAACGCAACCCGATTTGGCTGGCATGTCCGCACGCCTCAAGGCAATTGCCGCGGGAGATGGCGGACCGGTGGTACAAGTCAAGACAAAGTCCGGTTTGGAACTTGTCTCTCCTCCGTTTCAATCTGACGCGGCCAATTGCTTCGTTCGAGCGGCTCGCCAAACCGCCGAGTCTGCAACGTTTGATATTGAATTGTCATCGCCCGCACTGATGACGCGTTGCGTTTATCAGGATGGCAACTGGTCCGCGTTGGTCGAATCAGAGGGTGCGGGGGCGGCGATGCCGACGGAGGTGTACCAGGTCGACTTCCTTCAGCAAGGGGTGATCTTGCCGGCGGGCCAACACCGACTGCATTTTCGTTATCGCCCTTGGTGGCTCTTCGGTTCGCTCATCCTGGCAACGATCGCCTGGTTGGGGATGCTGCTTGGCCTTGCAAGTCGCTTCGCCGCATTGCGCAGAACGATTGGCCTACCCACGATGACCGAACCACTGCGCGGCGACGGATGATGTGTGATCGGCGCGCTTGCCAAGGGATGAAGGCCGCAGCTACTTTCCGATGCAGAAACGACTAAAAACGCGATCGAGGATATCGTCGGTGTAGACCGCCCCGGTGACTTCGCCAAGACTCTCGGCCACGGTACGTAGCTCGGTCGCAACAAATTCGTGACCTTGGGCCCCTTGGGTTAAGCG
>JARFQX010000619.1 GCA_029287555.1 Rubripirellula sp.
GAGCACGAGCACGAGCACGAGCACGAGCACGAAAAGGATGATCCAATGATCATTGCGCACCCCAATTAACAATCGGATTTTCACCGCGGCGCCAAGCGGCGCGACGGCTCAGCCCGATGTCGCATGTGACTTGACCATCACAACCTCGGTGCATCCCGAGTGGAACCTGACGTTATCCATGAAGCTGGTCATCAGCATCAGACCGCGACATTGTTCCAATTCAAACGATTCGGGCGTCCCAGGGGCGGGAGTCAAACGAGTGAGTTGGCCCGGACCGCTGTGAGCCACCAGAATTCGAGTGTCGGATTTCCCCACGGAAACCTTCAAGTCGACGGTGCGTTCTCGGTAAGGCGACTGACTCGCTCGCTCCCTCAGATCCGCCACGCCTGTGGGGTCGCCCGACAACAACCGGCTGACGATCGTATCCTCGTCGCCGATCTCCAAATTGCCAAAGCAAATCGCGTTCAACATCGCGCTGGCCAGCGCGGTACCGATTCGGATCCGCTGCGCACCGTTCATCTGGGAAGTCGCAGCGATCGCTTGCACGACGAATAGAACGGACGGCTCAATCGCTTGAATGGAATTCTTGAGCCGAAAGCTGAACTCGGGTCGCCGCAGCCGCCCGGGAAAATTGCGATAAATCGCGTCAACCTTTGCCATCCTCATCGTTTGCCGAACGACATGGTTGAGCAACTTCTGAATCGAGTTCTTGGGTACGAAATTGACCGCCCCCATGGCCAACGCATCGACGGCAAGACTCTCCGAGCCGCGCGCCGTGACCACAATGGAGGGCAGATCTGGATATCGATGCACGATTTCCTGGACCAACTCTTGGCCGTTCATTTCCGGCATTCGCAGGTCCGTGATCACCAAATC
Organism: Rubripirellula sp.; assembly: GCA_029287555.1. GTDB lineage: Bacteria > Planctomycetota > Planctomycetia > Pirellulales > Pirellulaceae > Rubripirellula. The sequence continues at coordinate 877 of JARFQX010000619.1, forward strand.
GGGCAACTCCGACTCCATCGCTGAGATCGCCTGTCGACCATCCGCAACGCATTGAACTCGATGAGAATCCTCTTCCAAAACCCCACGGATCAGAGCCGCGTGGGTCGAACTGTCTTCGGCCAGCAAAATGGTCGCCATCGCGTTGAACCCGGAATCGCTCCCTCAAGAGTTGCTGCATGTATGATTGACAAGTTCCGTTTTAATCCATCCCACCGCTTCGGTGGGTCCGAAGGAAAGTTTTTTCGACCCCGCGGTATCGCCGTATCCCACATTCCCACTCGCTCGTGATGCTTCCATTCGAATTTGTGAATCGACTTGCTAGATGTTCGGTCCTGCTTGCAGTCGCGACGACGGTGTGCCCTGGTTGGTGCGATGGTCCTGAGGACAATCGGCCCGGGAGCGTTCGCCCCATTCCACCGTTGGGAATGGACGTTGACGCTTCAACCCGCGAGGCACTTGAGTGGCGTTGCAAAGCGATTCGAACCCAATGGCAAACCGTGCTCTCGAAATCAACCAACAGCGGAAGCCCCCAAGTCGACTCCGTTGCAGCGGGGAACGATGCGGATCAAGCGATTGCGTCTTTGGCCAGCGAGGTACTCGTTTTTCCTCGTGCGGTCGAACTCGCCCTGGAGTTCGGTCAGTTCTACCGACCCCGAGACTTGGAAGCCGCCTCCGAGTTGCTCGATGAAGCAGCCCGTCGTATCACCATCATCGAAAATGGCGGGCGTTGGGCCGACGTCGTGGGAATTAGAGATGTTAACGACTTGCACACCATCGTCGGCGGCTATGAGTCCGCAATCGACGGTTCCTATCAACCCTACGGATTGGTCATTCCGCGAGGCATGCGACATGGCCAACGCGAACCGCTTCGCCTCGATCTCTGGTTTCACGGCCGAGGTGAAAAGCTTAGCGAAGTGGCGTTTCTATCCCAGCAGCGAGACAGCACAGGCGAGTATACGCCCGACGACACGCTGGTTCTGCACCCCTACGGACGCTACAGCAACGCCTTCAAATTCGCTGGCGAAATGGACGTGCTGGAAGTTCTCGACTACGTCAAACGGCGATTGCCGATTGATGAGGATCGTGTCTCGGTTCGAGGATTCTCCATGGGCGGCGCCGCCTGTTGGCAATTCGCAACCCACTATGCCGACCGCTGGTTCGCGGCGAACCCGGGAGCGGGATTTTCCGAGACTCCCGAGTTCCTCGCCTTCTTCCAGAGCGAAGAGGTCCGCGATCGCACTCCATGGTACCAGCAAGAGCTATGGCAACTTTATGACTGTCCGCCTTGGTCCCGCAATCTGTTGCACTGCCCGACCATCGCTTACAGCGGCGAATTGGATCGTCAAAAACAGGCCGCTGACGTGATGGCAAGTGCACTCGCCAATGTTGGCATCGACTTGGTCCATGTGATCGGCCCTCAAACGGCCCACAAGATCCACGAGGCATCCAAAATCGAAATTGAATCACGGATGAGTCAACTTGCTCGCCGAGCCTGCGGCGAAGCACCCGACCGGATCGAGTTCACCACCGTTTCGCTGCGCTATCATCGCATGCATTGGATCGAGGTGCGGGGACTGGTCGAGCATTGGACGCCGGCAAAGGTCTCGGCAACGCGAGATGACACGAAGATCACGGTCACGACCGACAACGTCAGTCGCATCCGCTTCGACTTCGGTCCGGGCCAATGGACGGGCAATCCAGCGGGGTCGATCCAAGTTGAAATCAACGGCCAGGCGCTGCAGGGCCCGCTGGTCCGGTCGGATCGATCCTGGCGATGGGAACTGGAACGTTTCCAAGATCAATGGCGGACAGCCACCGACGATGGGCAACTTCGTAAGCGTCCGAGACTGCAAGGACCAATCGACGATGCATTCATGGACACGTTCCTGTTCGTCCTGCCAAGTGGCAAAAGTTCCGATGCGATTCTGCAGGACTGGATCGACTCGGAGGCCCTGCACGCGATGCTGCATTGGAGGAAGCACTTTCGAGGCGACATCCGCCAGAAACTTGATCGCGACGTCACGGAGACCGATCTCGCTTCGTCAAATCTGATCCTGTTCGGTGACATTGAGACGAACCTGTTGATCCGTCGCATCGCGCCGGAACTTCCGGTGCGATGGTTGCCCGAGAAGATTCATATTGGCGCGCACTCGGTTCCGCGAAAAGGTCATGCGGCCTTGATGATCTACCCCAACCCGCTCAACGAAGATCGCTACGTCGTGCTTAATAGTGGATTCACGTTTCGGGAATACGATTACCTGAACAACGCTCGCCAAACGCCCAAATTGCCCGACTGGGCGCTGGTGGACATCCGCGAGGGAGCCACCACGACGGACCCCGGAAAGGTTCTCCGTGCCGGTTTTTTCGACGAACGATGGCAGCCCTAACTCTCCGCACAAGCACGTCGTTACCGATCGTGCCAAGCGTCCGGTAACGATCAGCGCGCGCGATCGGCGGCTAGGACAGCGGCAGAAGTCGATAGTCAGATGCTGGCTCGCGGGCCAATGTAGCGGGCGGCTTGACGTCACGCCTTTGAGCCTCCTCGACCGACGCGGCCTTGGCCACCTGCTCATCCGTCCTCGTGTTCTGCTGCAGTCGGTCGGACCGGGATTCCACGAAGGCGGCGATCGGTCGTTCGAATGTCTGACGCGTCAGGACTCGGAGGGTGCGCTCGATCGCCGTCAATCGCTCGACGGCCTTCGCCGCAATTTGTCGGGCCATCGCGCGATCCGACTCGGTTGCCATCTCGGCCAAGGTCGCGATCTCGGTCTGGGCGAGCGTTAAGTCTTGCAGCAGGCCATCTCCGAACGAACTGGCCCCGAACGGACTGGCTCCGGAAGGACTGGAGGTCTCAGAAAGGGGACGTTGTTGGTGCCGTGAATCCCTGTCCTTTCGTCCCGGAGCCTGGCCGTCAGCAACGGCTCGATTCGCCCCCCGGGCCCCTTTTTCACGGGCCCCTTTTTCACGGGCCCCTTTTTCACTGCGATGAATGGCAACTTGGGGAGGTGCATCAATCCCGAGCTGCACCCTTGATCCTCTCGTCGCCAAGACATGCACGATCACTTCGTGGTCACCGATCTCGATCGACTCTCCTGCTTTCCGCGACAGCACCAGCATGGCTTCCTCCGTTGAAAATGCTCCTGTGACGGACAAATATTAGCCACACCAGTTGGTGTACACAAGTTCATTCCTCCGTTTTCGTGGAGACTTTCTGCTTAGCTCTCGACGACTCGAACGGGAGGCTAGCGATGCGATTCGAACCAGGCCATGGTTGCCCGTCC
>JARFQX010000626.1 GCA_029287555.1 Rubripirellula sp.
GAGCACGAGCACGAGCACGAAGACTTCCGCACTGTTCCACAATTGCGCACGCTTATTTAGTGCAGATAGTTCACCTGAACGATCGCTTCGTAGTCATACTGTTCGTCGAGCCCTTCCCTCATCGGAACCGACATCGCTGGAGTGACGACAACGTTATCCCCAAGCACGAAATGGAAACCCGCTGTGGCGTTGAGGACATTGAAGTAGCGTTGCAGGTTGGTGTAGGTCAGGCCTTCGTTGGTGACCACGTCGGATTCCTGAAGCGATCCGGTGTAATGAAGTTCGGCGTTGGCTAGCACCTGGCGGAGAAACCCACGATTGCGGTTGCGATAGAGCAGGTGGTTCACGGCGAAATCGAGGTTGACGAGTGTCGAATCGTTGAACACACCAAACTTCGAAAGCGAACCGCCGGACAAATTCCCGTAGATCGGATCACCATTGGCGGCCACGTCGAGTTGCATGTAGGCCTGGAAATAGGTTTTCTCCGATAGCCTCAACAGCAACGCGGTGAACGGGAGCAAGTGCACCGTTCGATTCTTGATCACCAGGATCTCACGGCCGCCCCGTTTCACCCGAGTGTCGTCGGCGCTCGGAATCGTGAATCCCAACCCGCCACTCCAAATGAAATGCTGATTCCGCAACAGCACGGCTTTTCCGATGAAGGCCGCATTGCCGAGTTCGAAGTCGCGAGACTCTCGGTTGTCGAGGGCCTGGGTGCTGCCGTAGGTACCGGCCATGAGCAACCGGGCTTCGAGGGAAATCAAACGGTCAACCAGGACGCGTTCGAGTCCAAGGGTGTATCGGCTGACATCGCCCAAGCCGCCGTAGGCGTCGTTAAAGAAGTTGTAAGATCCGAAGCACCGGTCTCTTACTTCCGGACTGAAGTTTTCGGATAACTTGACCCGCCGAACTGACACGCCCGGGGTCGGGATGGGTCGGCCCCCTTCGTCGGGCGGGAGCAGTGTCTGAGAATAGCTGTAGGCGAGGTACCAAAGGGCATTGTCGGTGTAGGCGCCGGGCTGCGGAGTGGTCGCCGAGCCGTCGCCGGCAACGTACACGGCCGTTCCCCCGTCAAACGTGAATCCTGGCCCGGGCGAGGTCGGCGCATCGCTCGGTGGCAGCGGTTCAGCCAGTGCGAAGGTATCGGCAAATCCGTCGCCGCCGGCCAAATCCATCCCGGTGCCGGTGGTGAACACGTCATCCGGGACCGGGTCGCCGCCGAACTCGAAGACTAGCCGGGCATTTGGCGATCCATTGACAACCGGCAGCGTCAACACATCCCCGTTGGCGTAGCCGGAGAACGGAACGACATCGGTCCCGACGATCGTTGATACGCCGCCTCCGAAAAGATCGCCAATCATGTTGGGTGCGGAAGAAAAACCGCCGCTTGCAGCACCGAGTCCGCCAAGGGCCGCGCCCCCGAGTGCCGGTGGTGCCGACGTCGGCGGTGGCGGTACTGGCGGTGGCGGTACCGGAGGCGCCGGCGGAAGCAGATCCTGGATGTCGGCGTTGGGGTCGACGTTGAGGCCCTCGGGCACCGCGCCAAAGGGAGGCGAAGGAGCCGTCTCCGCTGGTGCAGGCAGCAAACCTTGCGGACCTTGCACGGGTGCGTTCGGCGCCGGCGGCACGACCGGTCCCTGGTCCTGGACTTGACGGATTGGACCATCATCCAAGTGGATCGCGACACCGCGGCGGTCGATCGACGAGGTGCGAACTTCGGTCACCTCGCCAAGGGCCGGCATTTGAAGGAGCAATGACGCGAGCAGAACTCGTCGAGTCAACTGGGTCAATCGCTTGGGACTCTCGATCGGCATCTCGGCTTCCTGCCATCTGACGTGCAAAACTCTTACAACTCGGTCTTCTGTCATAATCGGAGCGTCACGACCCTTCCTGGAGTTACAACCGATTGTTGCAGAGCATTTTCTCTAAACGGAACCTTCGATTGTGGTGAGAAGGCCGCAAGAGCGGGTTCCACGTAGCTGTTTCACGCCCGGCGGCAGTTGGATCAACGGCTCGCATGCCGTGGATCTTGGCCCGTCCGCGTGGTCCTGCCTTAACGTCCTGTCCCCAGCAATTCCGGCAAGCAGCGATTCCGACAAGCAGCGATTCCGGCAAGCAGCGATCACGCCAAGATGATGATTCGGCGTCTACTCACTGCGGACGGTGAGCGGCAACTCAAGGGTCTTGAGAAGGTAGGCAGGGCTCGCCGTCGGATGCTGGGAATGGGATTCGCGGGCACTCTCCTCGGTAACCTCTCGTCGAACAAAACGGATCACTTCATTCAGGGACACCGTCTCGAGGTCGGAGTCAATCTCCGGTGCGGCGCCCTGAAGCGCCCGCGAGAGCGCGGCGGTGAAGCGGCCCATCTGCTGTTCGCTTTGTTCCGCTGCCTCCTCGTCACCTTCACTTGCGGTCAATGTCAAGACCACGTCGTCTTGCAGATACCGGAGCGCACTTTTGAGGTCATCGCGTCGCATCACCGGTTGCACGGCGCCGCTGTGGCAAGAGTCAAGAATCGCCAACTTGCGGCAGGGGAGCTTGGCAAGTGCCGCCAGGTCGCTGAACGCGATGCAATCGTCGTATTGGTCCTTCATCAAGTCACCGAAGCGGGCGTCGGCGGTAACGAAATACCATTGATCCGTCCGGCGATCACGCAAACCATGTCCGCACAGGTACATGATGACCAGGTCGTCGGGTGAAACGGTTTCAGCAAGCCGCTCGGCCGCGGTTTGGGCGAACACTTTCCAAAGCGGTCGCGTCGCATCCGCATCCACCAACCGATCGGTTGTCGTGCGATAGATATCGGTGGATCGCTTCTGGAATAGATCGACGATGTCACCGGCCGACTTGGCTGCAAAGTCCAGTGATTGAATCTGCGGGTCACGGTACTGGCTGACACCGATCGCGATCACGTGAAGTCTCGGTTTCGCCGATCGCTTGGCATCTGGTTCGTGATCCAGACTGACCAGGATTCTTTCGACCGCTTCGGATTCCGTTGCTGCGAGGATCTCGAGTTGCAGCAGCGGATCGCGGGGCAGCCTGAAGTACCAGCGGAAACCAGAAACATTCGCGTTGTCCTCGGACAGGCTGGGGATCGACTCCACACTGACCGCCGGCACGCCACTGACGAATGCCTTGGGGGGAACCAGGCTTGCTCCCTGCGGAACCTCGATATCCGCTTCGACGACCAGCGTGTCTCCGCGGACGGTGTCACCATCGGTCGGTGATCTCAGGCGAACCACCGGTTTACTTTCAATTTGGTTCACGATCGCGCCTTCGGCCGGAGGAGGACCGATCTGCGAGATCGTTTCTCGCATTGCAGAGGTCAAGCTCCCGGCGGCGAGGAGCCTTCGCATGACATCGGGACGCTCCAATGCTTTGCGAAACTGGGCGGCTCGAAAGTAATCCACCGGCTGATCGATCGAGTGGTTGATTTGCCAACCGAACCGCTGGTGACCGTTGAACGAGGCATCGTAGTATCCCGCTGGAGTCCAGCATGCCCATTCGCGTTCCTCGTCCACATACAACGTGGCCAGCGGTCGCCACGCGGCATAGCTTTGGAAGACAGGTCCCGGTCTGCCCAAACGCTCGAATTTCAGCTGCGGCATGATGTCAAAGGGCAAATCACCTAATCGCTTTTGCATCTGGATGGGATCCGAATCGGCAAAACTCTTGGCGTTGTAATCGGTCCATTCGAGGAGCACCAACCGATCGCCTCCGCGTACACCGCGAAAGTAGAGGGGACCATCTTCGCGCACACCGGTCGCGATCAAGCTTCCACCTTCGATCACGAAATCGGCTCCCCAGCGGTTGACCGTTGGCGTCGCGCTGAACAGGTCCTGCAGGTTCCAAATCGAAACGGTTGAATCGCTCGAACCGCTGACGAGGTAATTACCGTCAGGCGACACCGAGAGCGAATTGACTTGGCCGGAGTGACCTCGGAATTGACGGATCAATTCGGGCGGATCGGATTCATTTGCCCGGTAGACATAGAGGTTGTTTCTTTGGTTGGTTCCCACCGCAACGGCGCCGGTTGCCGGCCGCTCACCCGGATCCTCCGCCCCGGTCGATCCGCTGGGAACGGTGCAGATCGTTGTCGGCACCCCGTGGCGATCAAAAAACAGCGGCAACAGTCCACGCGGCTGCCCGTCTTGGAACAACCGGTATTTGCCATCGACGAAGCCAATCTGCCAGCGAGCATCGGTCCGTTGAGGTTGGAGATAATCGCTCTCGTCGATGGGGCCTCGCCCAAGCAGCTTGCTCGCGGAGAAATCAAAGACCGCGTCGAATCTGGCCTGGCCATCTTCGCTGGGAGTCCACCCGATCGCGACCTGATAGCTCCCCGGCTTTTCGGCAAACGCGACCCGGCGGATCGGCCTGGCGGGAACCGTCAAACGCTTGGGATCTTGCAAGCGACCTTGTGCATCGTACGGATAGATTTCAGTGTCGCTGCCTTGGCTGACGATCGCTTCACCGTTTTCATCATCCAGTGCGACGGCACGGACGTGACGTTGCACGATCCGTTCCGACAGCAGCCGGGGCTCGGCCCCTTCGATATCCCAAAGCTGTAATCGAGGTGGTCGGTTCGTTCGGCCTTCCGTTCCGACGATCAGCCGTTTCCCTTCCGAGTCGAGATCGAGACAGATGGGCGGCGAGGTCGGCTTGAAGCTCTTGAAAGCAGCGATCGTCCGGTCCTCTTTGAAGAACCAAACTCCCACCGTGCCGCCTGTCGAATCGCCCTTATCACAAGATGCAAGCACGCTGCCATCATCCGTTGCCGAAAGACAGCGGACGTGTGTCGCGTGCTCTCGATTCGTCAACAAGACCGATTGGTCGGGGCTTTGCAAATCGATCACATGCAGTTGCCAGTTGACCAGACGCGGCGGGTTCGTCTTGGCAGTGAGTCCGACGTACTCGGGTACGACAATGTGGTTCGGGCCCAGAAAGGTGACGGCAACAAACACCCGACGCTCTCCCACCTGCATTGCGGCAGCGGTTTCTTCGCCGTAGTGCTTTGCGTCCACAGGCACCCAAGTCTGTGGACGCCAAAGCCCCGTGGTCGAATTGGGAGCCCAGATGATCATTCGGCCTTCAAGATCGATCGAAGCCAATTGCGGAGTCGGACCCGGAGACCAGGCTAACGCGGCAACGACTTGACGATGTCCCTCTTGCGCGTCGAAGAGCGCCCTTTGCAATTCGCCACTTGCCGCGTCCACCATTCGGATTTCGCCGAGATACCCAAATGCGCCGTGACCCGCAAAAGCAAGAAGGTCCCCGTTGAGCCTCGCCGCATAGACTCTGCCACGCGGGCCTCGTGTCACGGGCCACCGAATGGTCCGGCGGTGCAACCAACCCGTCGGACTGATCTCGCTGCGACGCCACACATGAACCTCTTTGTCCTCTCCGGCCGTGACCAAGGTTCGTCCACCGTCGCTGATGTCGAGCGCGAGAATCGTTCCGGTGTGGCCATCCAAGGCAAACCGCAGGATCGGCGGTGAGCCAAACGGATTGGGAAGGGCGTCCGGATCGTCCGCCGCAACGAACGGCTGAGACGGTCCCGCCAATTCATTCTCCCCGGGAAGTGACGCCGATGCGCTCTGGCTTCCCGGTAATTCGTGCTCGCCGGGAAGGTCGGCCGGTTGCCTGCCCTGCCCGGGAATCACTGTTTCGTCGGGCAGCCTCGGTGGTTCCTGGGCGATCACCGAGAACGGTTCGAGCAAAACGAAAACCGATGCCACCACTAGCAGCCATGGCTTAAGCTGGGGGCGACAGCTCTTGCGCGGTGACCGGCTGACCTGCGAGTCGGAATGACCATCGAAGCCCAACGGCATTTCCTCGCCATCGACTCGACATCCCGGACGAACTGTCAACATCTTGAGCCTTCGTATGGTCTTGGTATGGATGGTGCGATCTCGAATCGTGCGATAGTCGCCGGTCGGCGATCCGTCACAGTTGATCCTTCATAGTTGATCCCTCATAGTTGATCCCTCATAGCTGATCCCTCATAGCTGATCCCTCATCGGCTACGGCAATTACTATGGTATCCTACCATGGTTGCTTGGCTGCTTCTTTGCTCAGCCGCTTTCTTTCCTCGCGAGGCCGATCCCATGCGTCGCTTTCTGGCAGTCCTCTTGATGTTGCCCTTGGCGTTGCCCCCGATGCTGGGGCAAGACAACATCGAAACTGAGTCTAAGCCGCGCCGCGAGGTCGCTGCCGACGCACCTGTTTCTTCGGTTTTGAACACCATTTTTTCTCCCGCACGAGCACCGCGACGCAAAACGATGGGATTGCTGCAACGCAGTTTCCTCGACCTCGCTGATCAGGTTGACCAGGCGCTCGAATTGGCGGTCGTGGTCGACGGCACCGACAGCATGGCTGAGGAGTTGGCTGGCGTTCGCGAGTCGGTCGATGCCATGCTCGACGACTTGAGGCGTTACCGAAACAACGAGGTGCGCGTCGCGTTGGTTGTCTACCGTGATGCGGGCTCGCCGTCTGGCGAAGTGAGTATCCCGCTGGCAACCTTTAGTAGCGACCCCAAAACCATTTCGAAGGCGGTCAAATCACTGACTGCCGAAACGGGGGCTCCCTACTTTCACGAGTTGCCCGATCTTGGCCTCCACGAAGCCTTGAACAAGTTGCCCTGGACGGAGGACGACCAGGTTGCCAAATGGATTCTGTTGTTCGGTGATGCACCGCCATATGCCGAGTCGTACAAAGATGCCAAGACACCGGAAGCTTACCGTCGCTATGCGACGCCGATTTTGGTTGGAATCGCCAAGCAAAAAGGAATTCGCATCAACTGCGTGCTCTGCACCAGCAGCGAGAACGTCGTCGATCCTTATCGCCAAGCGATCGATGAGACCCGATCGTTCATGAGTGCGCTTTCCAGCGGAACCGACGGGTTGATGCTTGACTTGTCCTACGATGACATCCGCAATGCCATGATCGAAGCGGGACGCCAGCCCGAGGTTGGCTTGGCCCAGTTGGAGCCTATCTCGGAAATCGATTTGGCCGCAGTCCGCCGCGATTCGACTCGCCCTGAGAACGCGTCGAGCACGGTGAAGCTGGCCGTCATCCCTCACATGCCACTGAATCGAATCAGCTTCGACCCGCAGCAACCGGAGGTGCGGTTTGCCACTGCCATCCGCAGCACGCTGGCGAAGGTTCCGGGGGTACGCATGGCAAGTCCGCGGGAGATCAAGGAGCAGCTCCGACGGTTGCGCGCCCAGGGGATGGATGATCGCCAGGCGATTCGCGGTTTGGCAGCGATGCTCGGCGTGGATTATGTGGTTTGGGGGTCGCTGGCGCCCGATCTCGCCACGGTGCAAACCGCCGCATATCGCCGCAGCGATGGTCAGCAGGTCATCCCCGTCAAGCTTTCACGCAATTCATCCGATGCGGCCTACGCCCTGATCCGGGCTTCCTCGACCAGCGCGCCTCAGGAACGGGCGCTGCAAGGATTGTTCAGCAGCATGCAGGCGTTGCAAACGCAGTTGACCCAGCCGTTGGCCCAGAGCCCAGCGACGCACGACCAATTGATGACGGCGATCGAATCGCTCGAGCAGTCGCTGGCTTTCGAAGCGGGGGACGACGAGGCGGCCGCGATGTTGGCCCAAGCTGATGCCGCCAGTGGAAACGCACTGACCGCGGAACCTCGCAACGCCTTGGCCCATTGGCTGCAATCCAACGTCGCCTACAACCTCGCGCTTCGCGACTTTCGCAAGGGAAATCCGGCGGCCGCGGAAAAACATCTTGCCGGTATGAGAAGATCACTAACTCAGGCCGCCGAGAACGCCAAGTCGATTCCGGTTGATAGTTTGCGCACGGAGATTGAAGCGGATTACTACTTGCTGGTTCGGCGCGAAGCGGAACCGGCGATCGAAAGGTACAAACGGATGTGTGAGCTGAATCAGCCGCTTGATTCCCAGCTGCGCGGGCACTGGATGTTGTCGGGTATATTTGCCGGCGACTGGGGAATGTCCCAGAGTCCGCAAGTTGATGCGGATCAGGCCCGCTACCACATTGTGGAGATCCTTGCCAATTGGCCGGATAGTCCTGAGGCGAAGCGGTTGAAGGAGTGGTTGCGGTGGGATGAGACCAAGCGCGAGACTGAGTTCAACTATTTACCCGCGATTCACGTCATCGAGACTTGAGGGCTTCGGCCGCGCTGCGTCGTGGCGTGTGAGGGGAAAACTTTCATGCGAATCGTTGACCTGTTTTGCGGTATCGGCGGCGTCGCTGAGGCTTCGCGAGACTTGGCGGACGCGGTTTGCGTCGACTCGAGGCTCGACGCCCTTCCCAAGATCTTGCCTGAGGTTGTCGCCGCGATAGACATCGATCGCCGGATTGTCCCGGTGTACGTTGCCAACCATCGCGTCGAGCCACTTATCCAAACCATCGAATCGATTCGGCAAGTACCCGAAGCCGACCTGTGGTGGTTGTCACCGCCGTGTCAGCCCTACACCCGGCGCGGCAAGGGGAAGGCGGAAGGCGATTCGCGCAGCGTGGCCTTGGCGAGGGTAATCGAACTGATCGATCAGCAGCGGCCCTGGGGGATCGCGTTGGAGAATGTTCCCGAGTTTTCCGGTTCTCAGCAGCACAAGGTATTGGAAGGAAAGCTCCGCCGGGCAGGCTACTCGGTGCGCGCTGATGAGCTCTGTCCGACGCAATGGAAAGTGCCGATGCGACGCAAACGTTTCTATTTGCGCGCACTTCGCGATGGCCAGTCGATCCCTTCGGTCCCACTCGAATCCCCCGCGCGGCCGCTTTCCGAGTGCGTGGATGATTCCTCGTGGGACGACCCTTCCTTACGTGTCCCGTCGGAGCTAGTGACTCGGTACGAACAAGCGATGAACGTGGTCGACGCGGACGATCCCGAAGCGGTCACGGCTTGTTTCACCTCCGCTTACGGCAGCAGTCCCGTGCATGCCGGCTCGTACCTGCGGTGTTCGCGGCGCCATCTGATTCGCCGGTTTTCGCCCGAGGAGATCGGACGACTGATGGGTTATCGTGAGGGATTCTGGTGGCCGGGGGAAGTCGATGCTCGTGCCCGTTATCAGTTACTCGGCAATGCGCTTTCGGTGACCGTCGTCCGGGCCCTGCTGGTGACGATGGTGACCGCAACTGAGACGCAATGGAAGTTTGAACAGTGAAGGAGAATGGAAGTTTGAAGAGTGAAGGAGAAAGTACGAAATGATGTTTCACCCTTCTCTCTTCCGACTTCACGCTTCCGCAACCCTCTTCATCCCCAAGGAGCCAGAGTGAGATGTTTAGAACGCAATTCGCTCCAGGAGAGTCGGGGCCATTAACGCGGGGAGCGTCTTTCTGCGTCTTCTGTCTGCGCACCCTCATTTAATTCGAGCCTGCCTGGACGACCGGTTGGGTGTGGCGATCGCTGCAGAGGACCACCAGCAGGTTGGAAACGAGCGCTGCCCGCTGTTGTGCATCGAGGTCGACAATTTGGTCGCGCTGCAGGTGCTCGAGCGCCATTTCAACCATGCCGACGGCACCGTCGACAATGCGCGTTCGAGCCGCCACGATTGCGCCGGCTTGTTGACGCTGCAGCATCGCGGCGGCGATCTCGGGGGCGTAGGCCAGATGACTGATACGGGCTTCCATCACCGTGACCCCCGCGTCAGCGAGACGATCCTGGATGTCGCTTCGAAGGCGTTCACAGATCTCATCGGTGTTGCCTCGCAACGACACTTCGTGGTCTTCGCTGTCGTAGGGATATCGGGTTGCCAAACTGCGCAAGGCGGCTTCGCTTTGCACGGCCACAAAATCCTCGTAGTCATCGACTTCGAACAACGCCTCGGCCGTGTCCGTCACCTTCCAGACCACCACTGCGGAAATCTCGATCGGATTGCCATCGCGGTCATTGACCTTGGAGGGGCGACCACCGGTTCGCGATTTCTGTCTGACGACCTGGCCCTGAGCGTTCTTCTCCTCCGGTGAGGTTTGCGATCCGGTTTCGAAGTTCCGGACTCGCAAGCTGACCTTTCGTTTGCTGAAGAACGGGTTCACCCAAAAGAAGCCGGACTGCTTGACCGTGCCGCGGTAATCACCGAACAGCAGCAAGACTCGCGAATCGTTCGGTGCGATCGCCATCAGACCGAATAGGCCGATGATGGCGATTGGGACCGCCAGGCAGCCGATGAGCATCACCAAGACGCCGATACCACCCATCGCTGCCCCCACGATGATCAGGGGAATCGCGGCGAGCAATGCCGCCAGGCAGGTGAACAGCGGTTGCCAGCCCGAGGAAGGGACAAAGTCTTTTTCTCGGGTGATCGATCTTTCTTCCACGT
>JARFQX010000629.1 GCA_029287555.1 Rubripirellula sp.
GCAAGACCGGTGACGATTCGGGCCGTTCGACCTTCAGTTGCAACACGACCCGCGTGCCTTTGCCGATCTCGCTGTGTATCGACAGCGAACCACCGAGTGCAGCGGCGAGACGTTTGCTGATCGACAGACCGAGCCCTGTGCCGCCGTACTTGCGCGTCGTCGACGTGTCCGCCTGTGCGAATGGTTCGAAAATGTGGCCCATTTGCTCGGGCGTCATTCCAATTCCGCTATCTTCGATGGTGACCTCCAACTCGTTGGGATCATCCGCATCGCCATGTGAATCGAGGATGACTTTCACTCCGCCACGGTCGGTAAACTTGACGGCATTGCCCAGCAGATTGGTGATGACTTGCCGCAAGCGTGTCGGGTCACTGAGAATCATTTCAGGCACGGGCCCGATAATCTCCATGCCGAGTTCAATGTTTTTCTGAATCGCCTTGGACTGCATCGACGTGATGACGTCACCGATCAACCGAGCCGGCATGCAGGGAACGTTTTCCAACTCAATTCGATCGGCTTCGATCTTGGAGAGATCGAGGATGTCATTAAGCAGATTCAGCAGATGGGTGCCGTTGGAATGGATTGTCTGCAGATAGCGGGAGCGATCGGCTTCGCTCGTGATCACGCCGCGGAGCAGTAACTCGGTAAAGCCGAGGACTGCCGTGATGGGAGTTCGGATCTCGTGGCTCATCCTGGCAAGGAATTCGCTCTTGGCCGCGTTGGCTGCTTCCGCCGCTTCCTTGGCTTGCTGCAGTTTCTCTTGGGCGGCGCGGAGCTCGTTTGCTGTTTGCTCAAGTTCCTGCGACCTTTCAACGACCGCCGCCGTTCGATCTTGGACGGTCTTCTCCAGATTCAAGTTAAGGTCTTGCAACTGCTGGAATCCATCCGCTTTTTCGAGGGCGGCTCCGGCAGCGGATGTGATGTAATCGGCGATCCTCACTTCATCATCCCCGAAGAGACCGGAGAATCGCGTGTTGGCGAGGTACAGAAACGCGACGGCCTGGCCACCCACTTCGATCGGACTGCACAAAAAAGTTCCGACTCGTTCGGTCGTCACCCCGCGATCCGATGATCGATCTTTGTCGCTGACGATGGTCGAGTGTGACAATCGCGACTGCTCGACGAGGCGACGGTCGAAACTCTGGGATTCCGGCATTGTCACGAGTCGACCGTTATCACCATCGGGAAGTACCAGAAAAACCTGTTCGCCGCGAAGGATCCGCTGCGCCGCGGCGCAGGCTTCTGTGTAGATCTCTTGCGGCAAGACGCTCGTTGAAATCCTGCGTCCTGCTTCAAGCAGCGAGTCAAATCGATCGAGTAGCGAAATGGAGCTGTTATCGTTGACGCTGCCGACGGCCAATCGCGCCCGCGAGAGAAGGTCGTTGGCCTGGTCCAATTCCAGCCGATCGACCGACCAGCCAAGTTCGTCAGCAAACTCACCGCGAAGCACGACCGTGGTGGCACGTTCAACGGAGGCTTTCTGGCGCCTCGCCTCTTCGATACTCCGTTCGAAGTACTTCTTCGCGGCCGCGGAGCGGCCAACGATCGCGCAGGCGGCCGCCAGTTCACGAAAGGCATGGGGCAATTCATTGGTAAAGCGTGATCCGATGGCAACGGCGCGTTCGGCAGCCCGCAGGAGGCGTCGCTCTGCCGCGTGACGCGCCCAACGTGTTCGCTTTGGATTGAATTCAAGTTGTTTACGCAGCGCACTGCACAACCACGCATAGCAGGGGCTGACGTATGCATTGCTGACCCTCGCCTGCTCGGTCAGTTCAATGGCTTCCTGAAAGACGCGACCCGCCTCGGCGTAACGGCCCTGGTAAAACTCATGAACGCCCTTGGCCAGCTTGACTTGGCAGATCCGCTGGGGGTCGAAGACATCGCGATCGAGTTCGCTTTGAACGATTTCGATGGGGATTTCCCCCATCGATGCCCGTGCCCAGACGTCGAGGATGTTGCCGGTCGCCTGGTAATCCCCGCGGTCGATCGCGGATTCATAATTAGTGCGGGCGTGGCGGACAGCCTCCTGGAACTCGCCCAGTCGGTATAGAGCCGCAGCTAGCTGGTATCGCGCAATGTGCACCTCCCAATAATCCCCCGTTCGTTCCAGGATGGCGACCGCCTGACGTGCCTGAGAAACGCAGTCTTCGAATCGCGAGAACGAATAGAGCATGATACTCAGGAAGTTGCGAGATTGCCCTTGTCCCCAGACGTCATCAAGCTGCTTGCGGATTTCCAAGGATCGTTTTGCGTACTTGATGCCGCGCGATTCCCATCGCAACAGCGTCATCCCCGGTGCGTGCTCGGAGTAGGATTGGGCCAGGAAGGCAGTGGGCTGGTAGCGTTCTGCCAAGTTCATGCCGCGGAGGTGTGCCCAGAGCGTGCAGTACTTATCGCGAGTGTACCAATAGGCTTGTGAGATCCGGCTATACAGAGACAGGACCATGCGATCTGCCTCACTCGGACTACTCCCGCGTTTACCGCAGCTCGACGGAAAGAGCGTGTTCCTGGTTTGCCTGAGTAGCTCAACGGTCAGGTCCCACCACAATCGCAATGAATTAGAGTAGACCGGTTGTCCAAGCCTTTTCAGGGACGCCTCGTAATGGACGACGGCTTTGTCCTTGTTGCCGCGTTTGAAGAACAGCTCGCCGCGTTTGAGCGCGACCTTGGCCTTTTCGATATCGGTCACCGCGCTCCGCTCGGCATCATCGAGCCATTGACTGCAGCGATCGTATTCACCCTGAAGCATCAGCACGTCACTCATCATCATCTCGACGTGGTGCCGAACTTCGCGGGGAGCGTGCTCAAAGGCTCGGGTGGCGATCAGCAGTTGGGACTCGGCGCTTGCCAGCGAGAAGCTGTTTCGCGCCGCATCGGCGGCCTTGAGCGCATACGGGAGCGCGTGGTCGTGCATCTCCGCCGCGTCGAAGTGATAGGCAAGGTCGAAGACCCGTTCCGGTTCGGTGGTCTCCAAGCGGCGACCGATTTGGCCGTGCAGTGAACGGATGATTTGATCAGAGAGTCCGGCCAGAACCGTTTCTCGAATCTTGTCATGAACAAAAGAGAGGATGCTGTCGGGCCGGCTCCAGACCAAGCGTTGGCGACGGACTAGCTTGATGGCAGCGGCGGCATCTGCCGTGGTCATGCCGGCGAGGTCCGCGGCGGCATCAACGCTGAACTCTTTTCCGATCACCGCCGCCGCGGAAAGCAGCTTGCGTGCCTCCTCCGGAAGTTGGGATAGCCGACCGACCAGGATCTCACCCGCGTCTTCGGCCGCTTGGAACGTCGACAACTTGTCATTGTCCACGCGCCACGTTTTCCCGTCGACAGTCAACACCCCCGACTCGACCATGCCGCGGAGGACGGCGGTAGCCATGAACGGGCTGCCATCGGCATACTGCTGGACAACACCAATCGCCTCGGCGGGCAATTGTCCCGCCATCGACTCGGCTAGCTGCCGGACAGCGTCACTGCTGATTGGTCCCAGCGAGATCTTGGTAACGGACTTGAGCTCTTTCTTGAGCTTGTTGCTGACGCCTTCATTTGGACGTGTCATCCCAAACAGGAACAGGTGGGGCGAGCCGCTTTCGCACAGACCCGACAGAACCCGCAACGATTGGTCATCCATCCACTGGCAATCATCCAGTGTCAACATGACGTTGCGGTTGGACGAGGCGATTCCGGTCAACAGGGATCGGAAGGCCGAGATCACACGGCCTTGTCCCAACTCATCGGGACCGGCCAATTGCCGTCCCTTCCACCCAAACACCTTGGCGAGACTCGGCATCGCGGTGGCGACTTCTTCCTGGTAGTCCTCCATGCGAGTCGCGGTTTCACGCCGAAATTCGTCATCATTCGACAACAACTTGGCCAACTGATCGATCATCTGCAGCCAAGGCGCGTTGGGCTCTTGGGCGGCATGCTGCGAGGACCGTCCGTGCAAGATCAAGAATCCTTTGCGCACGGCAACTCGCGAGATCTCCGTCAACAATCGCGTCTTGCCCATTCCCGAAGGACTGAACATCACGATGTGTTCGTGTCCCCCGGCAATCGCTTGATCCAACCCCTTCTCGAGCGTTTCCATCTGCTCGTCTCGACCCACGAAGGCGGGATCGATCAGTTCGGTGCGCTTATCGGCGCTGCCGATCACGAAATCGGGGATTGGGGTGCGGCGGTCGAGAGAGTCAAGGATCTTACGGGCATCGAATAACGCTGCTTTCGCGGTCTGGTATCGTTCGCGAGGTTCCTTCTGGGTCAGCTTCTCGATGAACTGGACGACAATGTTCGGCGTGTCCTGTGGGTAACGGCCCGAATCCGGATCCGCCGTCATGTGTTTGTAAAGAATCTCGCTGACTTCGCCGTCGAAAGCGGGTCCCCCGGTCAAGGCCGCGTGCAGAACATAGCCGAGTGAATAAAGGTCGGATGATTCTCCAATGTCGTGATCGATCACGCCGGAGAGTTCCGGCGACGTGTAGGACGCGCACTCGCGACCAAGACGATTGTCATGCCCAAAAAGGTCCGGCCGCCAAAGTGGTACGTAGCCGCAAAGCACGGCCCGCCCAACTTCGCTGAGAATGATATTGGACGGACGAATGTCGCGGTGCACGCAGCCGATTTCATGCACGCTGCGCAAAGCCAGGAGCAAGTCCTGCGCGACCAACATGGTTTCACGAGCCGAAAGTGGTCGGCGCCGGAACCTGGACGCAAGCGACTCACCAGGGAAGTACTCATAGACAACTCGCAAAATCCGATTCCCGACTTCGAACTCGAGCGGGTGAGAATACGTCTCACAGCGAATCCCCGAAGTCAGCCTTGCTTCGTTCTCGAATCTGGCAAATCCACTTCCCTGATAGAAGCTCTTGGGAACCTCGCGCACGATGACCCGGTTGCCGTCGAATTGATCCTCGGCAAGGTAACAGGAAATGATTGATGCGTCGGACAGGGATCGCAGGATCTTGTATCGATCATCGCGATCGTGTTCCTTGGCGGTGGATGACTCGGGCGTCAAAGTGCGTGTTCTCAGGAGACGTGTTGGTCGCTCGTCGAGAGACGGCAAAATACCACCCAGCTCGTAGGGTTGAGCTTCCCCTTACGTGAGGCGCTCGCTTCGGCGCTTGCTGTCGGCTAAAAGAGTGGTTCAGGAAACCCTACCTTGCTAATCCTTTCCTGACCGTACTTATCCGCACGCGCTGGCGACAATCTGCTTGACACGGGACGAATTGCTCTTAGCGTCCGTCTGGCGATTGCTACAAAGATCACACTGACACCTTTTCACAGGGGCAACCAAGCAATTGGGGGAAAGAATGATCGTCTCGCGTGCCAATGGGCAATCCATATCGTGGCAGGAAGATTACAACGATCGTATCAATCCGCCATTGATGACGCGGTTGCTTCATGAGGCGATCCCGGTGCTCCGAACGGTCGATTGGCGGGTTGTGGAGATCACCGAGGGAGGATGCGTGTCGGAACTGCCTCTCTGCTATGCTTCCACCAACCAACACGGCACCCATCAGGCAGCCCTGATTTCGCTTTCTGCCGATTACACCGGTGGTATCGCCCTGGCAACGCTGCTGCGCGGGGTGCCTTTTGCTGGCGTGCACCCCTGTAACGACGAGGCATCGGCTTCTTTGTGGCTCGCTGCGATGGACGTCCGCTATCGCAATCCCAGCACCGAGCACCTGTTCGCCCGCTGTCATGTCCCCGCGGACATGTTCAGCATGATCCGCAATCGCTACTTTGCCGGGAAACGAGTCCTGGTAACGCTGCCGGTCACCTTCACCACGCCGAACAACGAGATCGTTGCCGAGGCGAAGATGAAGTACTTCGTGCAGCCATCGGTGCAACTGAGGCCGACCAAACAAAATCCGGCGATCACACCGATTTACAAGCACAAATTGAAGGCTTCGGCGCGGATGATCGCCGGGCTGCGGGCCAGCGCCTCGAGTAACCTTGTCCGTCTCGATAACGCCCATGAGCGGCACGCGGCGGGACCACACGGTGAACTGCTCGCGCGGCGGTTGCGCGGAATCCTTCCACAGCTCCAGGATGTGGTGGTGGCACGCACCCGACACATCGATGACATCCTGAAGAACATTCCTGGATTAAGGCAAGTGGTACTGCTGGGAGTCGGATTGGACATGAGGCCATTCCGCGTGTCCCACGAGCTGAACATGCCGATGTTCTTTGAGCTTGATCTCCCGGAAATGCTCGAGGAACGATCGCGAGTGATTGCCTTGATAAGAAACCGTCCGGTCGTTCGACGGCGAATGGTCGCCACCGATTTCAAGCGAGATCACGTCGGTGAATTACTACTGAGGCATCCTGATTTCGACCCTCGAATTCCCACGGCAGTCATCTACGAAGGCTGCACGATGTACTTTTCCGAAGAGGAGAATCTGGAGGTCCTCGAAGCGATTTCGCATGTGCTCGAGCATCCGGACAGTCGGTTGTGGTGCGACATGGTCAAACGCAGCGTCGTCAATGGTACGACCAACATCGAGGAAATCGCCAAGTTCATCGCGGGAATGGATCAACTTGGCGAAAGCTTTATCTTTGGGTGCGACTCTCCCGCAGAGTTTCTCGCCCGCTGCGGTTACTCCACCACGCGGGTCACCACGGCCCAAGACTTCCTGGGATCAGCCGATCCGAGTTTTTCGACCTACCAGCTCGTTGTTGCGAAGGTGTGAAATTCGGATCGCCTGCTAAATAAGTGTGCGCGATTGTGAATTGCTAGTCGTGCTCGTGCTCGTGCTCAGTCGCTCGCGACGGTGCTCGTGCTCGAATCAATTGGCGCGGCTC
>JARFQX010000632.1 GCA_029287555.1 Rubripirellula sp.
CAGTCGCTCGCGACGGTGCTCGTGCTCGAATCAATAGTCGCGGCTCTTACCATCCTTTTCAATTGCGAGCACCGCTTCGCTGAGCACGAGCACGAGCACGAGGAGTTCCGCACTGTTCCACAATCGCGCACGCTTATTTAGTCTCCGACTGCCGGACAACAAGTCTATCCCATTGAGCAGCTCGCGTGGGCTTTGCATGACGGATTGACACATGTCCCAACGCCGCGGGGGTGTACGGTGACCACTGGCGAAACGTCGTTGGCGAGGCTCCCTTTCAATCTGTCTGCGACGGCCCGTGCTGCGCCAGGGGACGGTACATCAGCGAGTAGAACATTTCCAGGTATCGCCGATTCTCCTGGCGATCGATCTTCGTAAAGTACTTCCAGAACCCGTAGATTCGTGCCAACTTCAGCAGCCGATTGGCGTAGAGCTTCCAGGTATAGTGGGCGGCGACACGCTGCAGTCCCGCGTGCGACACGTCATCCCAGCAACCCGGCTCTTCGCGGCAACGTTCCAGAAAGGCAGCGATTCTGGCGGCCGAGGCAGCCCCGTCGTTGGGATCGATGTGAAATCCTGAGATGCCGTCTTCGATCGTTTCTAAAGGTCCGCCATAGCATGTGGCGAATGTCGGCAAGCCAGAACTCATCGCCTCGATCACCGTCAACCCAAACGCCTCGAACAACGCCGGTTGGATAAACGCCCCGCGGGTGTCAGCAACGCAGCGGTAGATTTCACCCACCAAGCGCTTGTCCGATTGCATGGGGATCCAGCGAACCCGGTTGTCCAAGTTCGCCTCGTCCATCAAAGCATGAATCTGGCGTATCTGATCCGCTTCCTCTTGGTCGGTCGAGGCCGCCGGATCAAGTTGGCCACCAACGATTACCAGGTTCGCCTCTTGCTGCAGTCGCTCGTCTGCGGCGAACCATTGTAGAAGCCCGGAAACATTCTTGACATAATCCAACCGGGACATCGCCAAGAGAATCGGCTTGGAGCGGTCTTCCAGCCGGCCGCGGACCGGCGAATCGCTGTCACCATGGATCAGGTCGTCGACCATCGAGACAAGTTCCTTCGGCCGATGCTCGGATCGGGAATACGGAAAGAATACGCTCGTGTCGGCACCCGGCGAGACGATGTTGAATTTCGGGTCAAAAACGTCGATTCCGTAGACGACTCGATACAAACCCGGCATCGAGAATGCTTGATAGCTTTCATATTGCCCCACGGACTCTTCGGTGCCAGCAATCTCTTGGTAGGTACTGGTGATGATGAAGTCCGCGGTATTCATCGAGATCAAGTCTGCGGTGTATTGGCAGGCAAAGTTGTGTTCGCCCTCGTGATCCCTCCAATACAAATCCGAATAGAGGTACTTGCTCTTCTCCAAAGCGTGCGCGATGTTGCACTGGGTCACCCCTTGGCGATGTGCCAGTAGCGAAGCTACGAGATTGCCGTCGGAATAATTCCCGATAATGAAGTCGGGCCGACCTCCAAATGCCGCAATCATTTCTCGGGAACACTCCATCGCGAACCGTTCGAGATACGGCCAAACGTGAAATCTTGAAATCCATTCGTCGATGATCTCGCCCTTCTGATTCCGAAAAGGGATCCGCAAGATCCGTGCATTACGCGTACCCACGATCGGTTCCACTGGCTCGTTGCAGGTCGTGCCTTCGGCATTGGGAATCAGACGAGTCAGGACTAGGATTTGCGGTTCGACGTCGAGCCCCTGGTTATCGAAAAACTCGTACATCTCCCTCTCGAGCGCTCGTACCTGGTCCAGGATGTAGACGACCTGCCCGCCGGTGTCCGGCTTGCCGAGTACTCCGCTTTGGCCGAAGTAACCGTGTGGGGAAAGGATGGCGATGTTCAGGATCATCGGTATCCGTCCCAGAAATCGGGCCACGCTGTCCGGCCCCGGCGCCTCCAGAATCTCGCTCAAGAAGCGCATCGTTTCGCGAACCCGCGCGACCGATTTTCCCCAGCCCGATTCGAATCCGAGGTGAGCCATTTCCGTGCTGATATCCTTCCAAGACAGATCCTGCGGTTGACGACTGAGAAACTCATCAGCGTTTTGCAGTGCTGTTCGCAGCGCCTCCAGGTCAGCGATGCTGCTGTTGAGCATCAATTGCTGTCCGGACAACCGATGCAGTTGCAGGAATTTGAAGAGCCTCTGACCGCCACTGTCCATGTCCTGGAACAACCGGTTACACAGGTACCGATTTAGGAATTCGACACCCTGGCCAATCGATCGGGAGTCTCGCAGCCTCGGAAAACCGCGTTCAAACGGGCCCATGTCGATCTCCAGTGTCGGCATCTCCTCCAGATGTGGCGCCGCAATCTGCTCCTTGACCCTCAGGAACTCGTTAAGCGAGATCTCACGCGAACTCATCTCTTCGCTGTGCACGCACCAGAAACTTCGCTGGGCTACGTGCCAGCGGACGTCCAAGTAGATCGCGGAGTCGCGAAAGAACGCTTCTTGGACCGCCCCGAGCAGGCGGTAAATCGGCGTTCCGGCAAGGTATCGACCCGATTCGCTCTCGCAAAACTCCTGAAGAATCCTCTGCAAGTCCGAACGTAAAAAGAACGTCTTGTCTGACTCACGAAGCCGGCGGATCAACAAGTACACTTCGTCGCGATGATCTTGCAACGATCGTTCAAACTCAACATGCATAAGGGATGTCCTGTTGCGTCGAATGAGAGCGGACGTCGAGACGGATTGAAGGGGAAGAGTTGGCTATTTCGTCCGCGGCATCCCATTCATGCTGCCTCGATCGGAATTTTCACAGCCGGAATGACGTTGCATGGCGAAATAGGTCTTCGCGGCAAGCGATTTCGAGCTGGCTGGGATGACAGCGTTCTCGATGCGATCTACGCCGGTTTCAACAAGGTTTGAACGTGCGGTTGCCCTGGCCACAATATCGTTCTCACAAATTCGCGTTTCGTTCCGTCCTTCAACAGAGCCAATGATGACTTGGCGATCCGTTTCCGTTCGTCACAGCTTACCAAAGTTACGATCATTATTTGCTCAGACTGCATACAGCGGTCGCCGGACTTCTAGCTGCGCTGACTCGAGTAGCCATACGAAACCTGGATTCGACGACAAGGGAGCCGATGATAAGTGCAACGCATGACAGGGCGGATCAAATACTCATACCTCTCAAAGAAAGGCAAGAACACAATGAGTAAGAACACGTCGGTGAAAATCATGAATTCGAAAAAGGCCGGGAAGAAAAAAAGTCTAAATCCATCGCTCCCCCTAGTTGCCCGTCAGCGGCACCTAAAACTTGGAAAACCCACCCCACTAAATAAGCGTGCGCAATTGTGGAACAGTGCGGAAGTCTTCGTGCTCGTGCTC
>JARFQX010000652.1 GCA_029287555.1 Rubripirellula sp.
TCACTCAACGACGATGCTCGGACCTATCGACAACACTCCTCGGCGCACGCCGGTGAGCCGCTGTCGTGGGTGTTGGCCTCGGGTGCCGAGAACGTGACTGAGGTGCGGCTGGCAATGAAGCTGCGCGACGAGCACGACTTATCGAGCGGCCTCCCGGTGAATCACGCCGACGATGATGCAGAAGAAGACGAGTCAGGCGAGGTCAACCTCGGCAGCAGTGACTTGGAATTGGTCCGGGATTCAAGCGACCAGACCGTGGGGCTCCGCTTCAACAACATTCCTTTGGCGCGGGACGCTGAAATTCGGAGCGCGTTTTTGCAACTGACCTGTGATGAAACCTCCGATGAGGCGACGTCGTTGCTGATCGCGGCGGAAGATACGGGCAACGCGGCGAGATTCCGCAAAGAGCGGCATGATTTATCCTCCCGCCCGTTAACCGACGCCGAAGTATTCTGGGAGCCAAAGCCGTGGAAGAAGTCCGGGGAAGCCTCGGCGAATCAGCGAACGCCAGACTTGGCGCCGCTGCTTCGCGAAGTCGTCACGCGGCCCGACTGGAAACCGGGCAATTCGATCGCCCTGATGATCACCGGCACAGGTAAACGCACCGCCTCCGCCTTCGGAGGCGGGGATTCCAAGGCGGCCAGGCTGATGGTGGAAGCCGATCCAGTTTCGGTCGCTCATGCCGTCGAGACGACCCCGAACACATCGTATCGGCTGCGGCTGCTTTTCGGACTTCCGCCCCAGGGCGAGACTCGCGTTTTCGACGTCGTCGTTCAAGGTGAAACCATCCGCCGTGACCTTCGCTTAAGTCACGACCCCGGCGGCACCCAACATGTAATCGAGACAATCGACCGGGTCATGGTTAGGGATGAATTACAGATCCGACTGGTGCCCAAGCAAGGCGAGCCCCTGCTCTCGGGTTTCGACTTGATCCGACAAGACGAGTTCTCGGGCCAGTAGAATAGGTCGCTGATCCGCCTCGCCTAAGAATCATCGAGAGGTTTCCGATGCCCCGATTCTCGCTCCCACTCGCCCTGATCTGCGCTGCCTCAGTCTCGGCTGTGGCGATCGCCTGCAACGTGCCGGTGTTCCGGTATGCCTTGGAGCGGTGGCCCGCCGATCCGTACGAGGTATTCGTGCTGCATGAAGGGGCGCTTGACGCCGAGGCCCAGCAGCAATTGGAGCAGCTTCGGATGGCGAGTTCGCGCAACTCGGGAACGCTCAATTGCATCGTGCGAGACGTCGAGGTCGCGGACACGGACGATGAGGCGCTGAAACAGCTCTGGAAAGAGAAGCGATCGGAGAATGGCGAACCGATGTTGGTCGTTCTCTATCCGCGCTCCGCACGCGAAGTGCCCGATCGACTCGTCGTCGCCAAGCCCCTCGTGCCGCAGTCGGTCGAGCGTTTGATCGATTCGCCGGTGCGACAAGAGGTTGCCGCGAATTTGTTGACGGGAGATTCTGCCGTTTGGATCTTTGTTCCCAGCGGCGACAAGAGCCAAGACGAGGTTGCCCTTCGCACTCTTACTGAACAGGTCAAACACAACCAGGAGACGGTGGAGTTGCCGCCGCAGGAAGAGATTGAGGCTGACGAATTCTTTCGCAGCGAGAATCCAATTGAATTGCGAGTGGGCTTTTCCATCGTCACGCTGAAACGCGATGATCCCCGGGAACGGGCATTGCTTGAGATGTTGCTGGCAAGCGAACCCGATCTTGAGCAATTGAATCAACCAATGGCTTTTCCCGTGATCGGTCGTGGGCGTGTGCTCTACGCACTCGTTGGCAAAGGTATCTTTGAGGACACGATTGCGATGGCGTCACGCTTTGTGGTCGGTCCTTGTTCTTGTCAGGTCAAGGACCAAAACCCGGGGTTTGATCTGCTGATGAATGTTGATTGGGACGAAAAGATTGGCGGCAGTGTGGTCAGCGAAGAAGCATCACGCGAGCGATCCAAGCCGATCTTGATTCCAATTCCATCGGGAAAATAGTCGTCTAGTTTGTTTCCAAGACCGACCCCAGAATGATCTCAATGCGCATCCACGTCTATTTGGTGCTTGCATGGTTGCTTGCCCCCGTGGCTTTCGTCCGCCCCAGCTTTGCACAAGAATCCACCGGCAGTGACTCCCGGGGATCTTCACAGTCGGCTCCTGATGGATGGGATGCCACCAAATCGGCGCTGCTCGCGGTCAAGAGTGAAACTGAGGGGAATGCGGGTCGCGGTGCGGTTGTCTTTTCGTCGGCGACGAGTGCTTGTTTGTCGTGTCACAAAGTGGGATCGCACGGCGGCGATGTCGGCCCCGACTTGTCGCAGATTGCCGTTCAGCGAAAGCTGCCCGAGATCATTGAATCTCTCTGGCTGCCGCAGCGCATCGTTGAGGATGACTACAAGGCCGTCGCCCTGTTGACCGTTGATGGGCAAACAGCGCAAGGCTATCGCGTCCGTGAAACGAAGGACGTATTCGAGCTTCGCGATACCACCAGCGGCGAGACGCGGCAGATCAGCCAAGCCGACATCGAGGCGGTTCGGGAAATCGGTTCGTTGATGCCCAGCGGGCTGATGGCGACCATGTCGGACCAGGACCAGTACGACTTGATCGCCTTTCTTGCCGACTTGGGTCATCACCGGCGACTGAGCAAGGAAGCGGTCGACTCTCTCTTCGCCCATGCTCACGCGCACCATCCCGAGTCCTTTGAGATGCCGCGTGAACCGCTCGATCCGCAGCGGTGGCCCAGTTGGCGTTCCGAGGTGAATCGTGATCGTGTTTATGACTTTTATCGCAAACAGGTCAGGCACTTTCGTAGCGTTAAACCACGCCCGGTGTTGTTGAGCGAATTCCCCGGACTGGACGGGGGAAGCTACGGCCATTGGGGCAATCAATCGGAGCCGGTTTGGGCGGACGGACGCTGGAACGAAACCGATCTGGGAAGCCTGCTCAGTGGTGTTTTCCGCGGCGAAGGTGTCTCGGTGGCCCGCGGGATCTGCGTCCGACTTGGCGAAGGCGAAGGCAGTCTGTCCGTTTGCTTTGACGCCGAAACATTCGGCTACCCGAAGGTTTGGTCCGGTGGCTTTGTTCGTTTCACGGAAGTGCGTCATGGGTTCATGCAGGGATTGAATCAAGATGGTCCCACCGTCAAGGTTGCTTCCGAGCTAACGCATCCGATTCGATCCTCGGATGATTCGGAAGGCAATCGTCAGTATCTCGGCCTCTACCGATATGGGGATCGAGTGGTCTTTAAGTATCGAATTGGTGCGACCGTTTATCTCGATGCGCCGATGCAAGTCGATGGCAAGTTCCGACGCGTTGTCACTCCGCTCGCCGAGCATCCGGACCGTGAACGGTTGCGGGGAGGTCCGCCGCAGTGGCCGCAAGAAATCGTGACGCGGGGAACGCTTGGCGAAAGCTCTCCCTACGCCGTCGATACGATTGCCCTGCCCACGGCGAATCCTTGGAAGGCTTTGATCTATTGCGGTGGGCACGATTTTCTATCCGATGGTTCGGCCATCGTCTGCACGATGCAGGGGGACGTCTGGCGGGCGACCGGCATCGACGACGACCTCGATGAAGTGGTTTGGCGACGGTTCGCCTCGGGTTTGCACCAGGCGCTCGGGTTGGTAGTTCATGATGATCAGGTTTTCGTGATTGGCCGCGACCAACTCACCAAACTGCATGACCTCAACGGAGATGGCGAAGCGGATTTTTACGAGTGTTTCAGTTCGGCGCTGAAGACTTCGAAATCGGGCCACGACTTTACGTGCGGCCTCGAGCGTGATGCGGAAGGCCGCTTCTACACCGTTTCGGGTTTGCAGGGAGTGATGCGAATTTCCGCTGACGGGGGCCATGCCGAAACCTTGGCGACGGGGCTACGCAATTCGGACGGGATCGGCTTGACCCCGGATGGTTTGGTCACGATTCCCAGCAGCGAAGGAGACTGGGTACCGGCTTCGATGATTGCCGCTATCCGCTCGGACGGTCCCGTGTTGAATCGATTGCCCGGCACGTCGCCAGATTTCCGTTTGGAGCCTTTCTTTGGTCGCCCCGGCAACGACCTGAAGCAACCGCCCGAAGTGCCGATGTTGTATCTGCCTCGCGGTCTGGACAACTCCAGCGGCGGTCAAGTGTTCGTTGACAGCGAGCGATGGGGACCCTTGGGCGGACAACTCGTGCACCTGTCTTTTGGGGGTGGAAGAGCATTCCTGGTGCTGCGGGACGAATTCGATGGTTGGATCCAGGGAGCTGCGGTGCCGATCGCCGGTGAGTTCGCCTCGGGAGTCCATCGTGGTCGTTTCAATCCCGTTGATGGGCAACTTTACGTCTCGGGCATGGCGGGCTGGGGAACCTACACGACCGACGACGGTTGTTTTCAGCGAGTGCGCTTTACCGGCAATCCCGCTCAACTGCCGGTCGGTTTCCACGTGCACCGCAATGGGATTCGTGTCGACTTTTCCGAGCCCCTCGACGGGGATGTTGTCGAAGATCCGTCACGGCATTTCGCGCAAGCCTGGAACTATCGCTTCAGCGGCGCCTACGGTTCTCCGGAATACTCGCATCGCCAATTGGGCCTTCGTGGACATGATGTGTTGACGATCACCTCCGCGACGGTTCTCGATGACAGGCAAAGTCTGTTCCTGGAGATCCCCGACTTGCAGTTGGTCAACCAACTCCACCTGCTCGTGCAAACCGGACCGGAAACCGATCATGATCTGTTCATGACGGTCAATCACATGGATCAACCGTTCGAAGATTTTCCAAGCTACCGGTCGCGAGACAAGGTGCTGCTTCCTCATCCAATGCTGGCCGATCTCCGCCGGCCGATTGCCAAGAAACGAAACCCCCACGGCAAGGCGATCCCCGAGGCTCGTCCGATCACGATCTCCGCGGCCCGCAACTTGATGTTTGATCAAACGATTCTCGAGGTCGAAGCGGGGGAGCCCATTCGATTGACGTTCAAAAATCCCGACGCCGTTCCCCACAACTGGGCCTTGCTCAAAGAGGGAAAACTGCAAGTGGTTGGCCAGAAGTGCAACGAGCTGATTGCCGATCCCGATGCTGCGGCGCGAAACTACATCCCGGAAACCGACGACGTGCTCGCCTACACCGATGTGGTGGAACCCTATTCAAAGCACACAATCTACTTTCGGACTCCTCAGAAGCCCGGCCGCTATCCCTATCTCTGTACCTTTCCCGGTCACTGGATGGTCATGAACGGCACGCTGGTAGTGCGTCCCAAGCAGCCGTGAGAGGGCCGCGTCAGACGTATTGTCGTTGGAACGCCCCCTTTTCTTTAGAGACGCGGCGGGTCTGACGACCTTGTCTTGATCGCCTTTGCCTACACCGGAATGAGCGAAAATCGTACTCGTACTCGCTAAAGCATTTTCAAGAATCACATAGTCGCCGATCGCTCCGCCGATCGTATTGCGCTGTTAAGCTACGATCGGCGACTATCGTTTGCCGCTTAGAAGAAACTTGAAAATGCTCTGGGCTGATCTGGATTCTCATACAATGGGATTCTTCTTGGCCCCTCCCAAACGCCCAACTCAAGAAAAAGGCTATGAGAGTCCCTCTACTTGCCCTCTTGGCTGCTGGATCGCTTGTTTGCTCGGTTGTTTTCTCGTCTGCGGCGGTGATCGGCCAGGACCATCGGCTTATTCTCTCGGTTCGTGACGCCGAATCGGGACGACTCATTCCCGCACGCGTTTACTTGACCTCGACCGACGGAACGCCCTACTTCTTTGAATCGCTTGCGGAGGATGGTGATGCATTCCGTTACGAGAAGAAGAACTGGATCAATCCCGAGTCACTCGAGTACCACACGACGGTTTCGGCGCATCGCTGTGTGGCGATGGTTCCAGCGGGTGATTACCGCCTGGTGGTCGAACGGGGAAAGACGTATTACCCCCATCATCAGACGGTCAGCATCACGCAGCGCGAAGTGTCGGTCGACGTCGCCTTGAAACGTTGGGTGGACATGGCGGCAAGAGGTTGGTTTAGCGGCGACCTGCATCTTCACCGCGAACTTGCCGAGATACCCAATGTGATTCTGGCGGAAGACTTGAATGTGGTGTTTCCCCTTACCAACTGGGTCACGCACTCGGACACGCCGCCGTCGGTGGGTGACAAGAACGTGAGCACGCCAATCCCGAGCGACCTGATTAAGGTGGATCCGACCCACGTGATCTGGCCCCTCAGCACCGAGTACGAGATCTTCACGGTGGGCGAGCAGCGTCACACGCTCGGCGCGCTTTTCGTCCTGGGACACCACCGGCCGCTCAGCCAGACCGTCCCTCCCTGGAAGCCAGTGGTTGAGGCTGCCCGGGCATCGGACCCCAACGTCTTGTTCGACATGGACAAGTTGGCTTGGCCGTTTGGAATGACGTTGCCCGTGATTGCTCCCGATGCAACGTACGAACTGGCCAACAATCGCATGTGGCGGACCGAGTTCGCCTTTCGCGAGTGGTACACACCGGCACCGCCTTGGATTTCGCCACCGTTCGGAGCCACCGAGGGGGGCGAAAGTGAATGGATCGATTTCACGCTTGGGATGTACTATGCTTTGCTCAACTGTGGTTTTCACATGCCTCCCTCCGCGGGAACGGCCAACGGTGTTCACCCGGTGCCGGCTGGATTTGGCCGCGTTTACGTCCAACTGCCCGATGGCTTTGACTTCGACGCGTGGAAGCAAGCACTTCAAGGGGGAAGAAGCTTCGTTACCACTGGACCGATGTTGATGGTCACCGCCGACGGCAAACATCCGGGCGAATCGTTTGAATATGAATCAAGTTCCGATCGTTCGATTCCGCTACACGTCGAGGTGATCTCGCAAGAACCGATCGCTTTCACTGAAGTTGTCATCAACGGCGTTCCGCAGCATCTGCTACGGGGGCGACCGGAACGGACCGAATCGGGCGCCTATCGGACCGTGATCGATCTTTCGATTGAGCCGACCGAAAGTGGATGGTTCGCGGTGCGTTGTTTTGAAGAGCGCGAGGGTGGTCGAGTTCGCTTTGCCCATACCGCCCCGTGGTACGTCAGCGTTGACGGCAAGCCGACGCGACCAACGTGGGCCCAGCGCGAGTACCTGATCGATCGAATGCGGAACGAAATCCAGCGAAGCCGCGGCGTCATCTCGCCCGAAGCCCTTGCTGAGTACGACGACGCGCTGAAGTACTACCGGTCGTTGGCCGTGGCGGATGACGCTGGCGAAGTGAAACGGCAGGCCCGACCCTTGATCGGCGAAGACCGAGATCGCTGGCTTCAAAACATGGTCGTCGACCATCGCTTCACGGCGGATGAGGTTCGAATGGCCACGGGCATGTCCATCGATCAGGCAACGCGCGAAATCAATCGAGTGATGACTCAGCGGGTCGCCGACGAAATCAATCGATTGAATAATCAGCGGGTCGCTGACGACGAGACACCGTCGCTTCGCGTGTTGCCCTATCCCGGGGGCCGACATCCACGGCGAGGTTTTCTCGACGGGGCGATTGATCCTCAACGTGAGACCAAAATCAGCGTCTTTCCGCCCTGGG
>JARFQX010000682.1 GCA_029287555.1 Rubripirellula sp.
TTGCCTACGTGCTCGGTGATGGACTCGAGGTCCTGGACATCAGTGACCCAGCGAACATCACGCGGCTCGACCAGTACACCCAAGGGGAACTTTTCTTTTCCTCGCTGGACGTGCAAGGAACCAACGTTTACCTCGGTTTGACCGACTCGTTCAGCATCGATGGGGGGCTCGCCATCGTGGACGCGTCCGATCCGGCGAGCCTGAGTTTGTTGGGGGACATTTCGCTGAGCCAGGTTTCCGACGTTGAAGTGAGTGGGGGCGTTGCCTACCTCGCGCAGCCGTTTGGCGGCCTGGTCACGCTCGATGTGACAAACCCGTCCGCGATCACGGAACTCGGCCGCGCGCAAGCGGGTGAGGCATTGACCTTATCGGTCGAGGACAACATCGCCTACGTCGGGACGGCGTCGGGGTTGAGCGTCTGGGATGTCACCAACCCGACCAGTCTCAGCCCTCTCGGCAACTACGCGACCAACGACGACGTGCTTTCGGTCGAAGTCGACAACACCGGTCCTTTCGGGCCGATTGTGTACCTCGGCTCGGTGAGTTTCTCGCCCAACCCGGACGGTTCGCTCGATGTGCTGGACGCTTCGGATCCTGCCAACATTCAACGTCTCGGCCGGTCCAACGACGTCGATCAACCGTTCGGTGTGCAGACCGAAAGCGATTTTGTCTATGTCGCCGACGGTTCTGGAGGACTTCGGGTTTTGCTCAGCGAATCGATTCATGTTTCCACGGCAACGATCGTCAATGACGATACCGCTACGTTGACGCTCAGCGACGTGACGGTGAACGAGACGGCGGGTTCGGCGACGGTCACCGTGACCCTCGACAAAGAGGTTCAAGGCGGCTTTTCCTACGACTACACCACCAATGATGGGACCGCGATCGCGGGAATCGATTACACAACGACAACGGGAACGTTCAGCAGCGGCAGCGCGGGCGAGCAGCAATCGATCGTCATCCCGATTCTTGCCGACGCCGTGCCGGAAACAGACAAGACATTTACGGTAAGCCTGTTCAATGTAACACCCTCCGGTTTGGTCGATCCGCTTTCCATTGACGCGACCGATGTTGGTGTCGTAACGATCACGGAAGCGGCCGGCGATGTCGATCTGGCAATCACCAAGGCGGACGACATCGATCCGGTACAGCCCGATGATGTCCTGAATTACACGCTGGTGGTCACCAACAACGGAACCGCAACGGCGACCGGTGTGACGGTGACCGACCAGCTGCCGACGGGCCTGACGTTTGAGTTCGGGACAGTCGACGGAGACGGATCGCGGGTCAACGAAGATCAACGACTTGTCACGGCTGACGTTGGCGACCTGGCCGCCGGGCAATCGACGACGATCTTGATCCAGGTCATAGTCGAGTCGACCGCCGTGAACCCTCTTGAGAACACGGCGACGGTGTCCTCGAACGAGATCGATATCGACCCGAGTGACAACTCGGCTACCGAGCAGACGGCCTTTGACTTCTTTCTCGCCACAGCGGATCTGTTTGTAGTCGAGGCAAATTCCGCCAACAACTTCCTGGATGTCCTCGACAACGATTTTCCGGGGCTCAACGGTCCCATCACCGTGACCCAAGTGGGCCTGTCTTCAACCATTGGTGGGGTGGTGATCGCGTCCGGCGGCACCGGTGTCTTCTACACACCGCCGGTCGGATTCTCCGGACAGGATCGTTTCGTCTACACCATCCAGGACGCGATGGGACGCAACGATCTGGCAACCGTATTGATCAACGTCAGCCCGGTTGGCCAACCGACTATTTTCGGACACATCTACTGTGACGAGGATGGGTCGGGCATGGAAGACTCGGGAGAAGAGTCGGTTGGGGTCCGCGTCTTTCTTGATCTCGACGGGGATCGGATCTTTGACCCCGGCGAGCGTTCGACTTTGACTGACGGCAACGGGGATTACCGGTTCGATAACGTCACCGAGAGCATCGTCACGGTGGTCGCCGAAGTGCCTGACGGATGCAACACGATTCCGTTCACGCCCGGTATTGTGCGGTCGAAGATCGGGGTGGGAGACCTGGCCCGTTCCATCGCCGAGGTCGATATCGACGGTGATCAGGACTTGGACCTGTTGGTCGCTAGCGACGGGTCCAGTTCGTTAACGGTCCTGACAAACGAGGGTGGTAACTTCACTTTGGATCGAGTGATTCAACTGGGTGACCGGCCGCAAAGCGTGACGGCCTGGCTCGATGATTCCTCCTCCGAACCGCTGATCGCCGTCGCGGCGGTCGGGCAGACCGGAACGGCTGGCAGCCTGTTTGTCTTTGAGCTCGACGGACCGATTGAGCCGATTCCGTTTGAAATGGGAAATGGCCCAATTGACGTGGTGATCGACGACTTCGATCTCGATGGGCTACCCGATGTGTTGGTTGGAACGCTGCGTTCTTCTAACGTTCAGTTGTTTCTCGGTGATGGGGATGGGCCGACGATCGTTGCCGTCGCGCGACAGGTTCGCACGGTCGCGGCGGGCGACGTCAACAACGACGGCGTGCCCGACATCGTTGTCGGTGCGTTCGGTTACGAGGGCGATGAAGCTTCCGATTTGTTTGTCCATCTCGGCGACGGCACGGGAGCGTTTGGACCGGCGATTCCCGCAGCGATCGCGCAGAAGCTCCTGGCGACGCAGGTTGGCGATTTGACGACCGACCCGGCAAACACCGAGGACACGCGAGTGCTTGCTCTTTCGGCGGGTGGCGAGTTCAAGGTCTTCGAGCTCGTCGGCGAAGCGTTGGTGGAGACGGCGGCCCTCGCGGTAACGCCGGGGGCGACTGCGTTCGACTTGGGTGACTTCAATCAAGACGGTCGAACGGACGTGGCGATTGCGAACCAGGGGAAACAGCTGATCGAAGTGTTTGTCGGTGACGGCGAAGGCGAGTTTCTTCCGATCCTTTCTCTCAACAACGTCTCGGCACCTTCCGATCTGATTGTCGGAGACTTGGATAATGATGGCGTTGTGGATGATCTCGCCGTGACCAACCTCTACCAAGATGCGCTGGCCGGGCTTCCGCAAGACTCCGACTTCTTCCTTCCCAGTGCGACAACGGTCGTGCGGTTGGATGTCTCGGAGTCTCCCATCGTGATCAGCGACGCGGAGACGCAGGTCGACTTTGAATTCCAATCCGCTGACCCCGATATCCTCATGGATGTCTCGGGCGACGGCTTGGTCACTGCACTCGATGCGCTGCGAGTGATCAATGCCATACCCGGTTCGACGGCCGAGGGCGAGTCGGCTCTCGCGGGCGCCCGCTCCGGCACCGACGTCGACGGCGACGGACGAACGTCCGCCGTCGATGCTCTGATGATCATCAACTTCCTCGGTGGTCAGTCCGAGTCGCAGGTCTCCGTCGCCCAGCTCGATCTCTTCACCGATGATGAGGATGAAGCGGATCGCGTCGCCGCGGTCGATGTGATTCTAAGGGGCCAATTGTTCTAAGTCAGCATGATTGCCTTGATCATAGTCGCCGATCGGTTGTGCGAGTATTCGAAGTAGGCCGAATCAAGCGAAGCGCCGATCCGGCATGGAGCTTCCTTTCAATGGCGTGCTAGAACCAATGCCGGATCGGCGTCGCTGCGCTCCTTGATTCGGCCTACTCGTTGAAAATCCGGCGTCTTCCGTCTCGGACTACAAGCCGCGGGGTGCACTTGCTCCGCCGATCGTAGCGCGACCACCGGCCGTATGGTCGGCGACTACGCCCAGCCCGCTTTCTTCTCAGCGACAAACGCTTCGTACCGATCTTCCTCAATGGCCTGACGAGCTTCGCTCATCAGCCGCTGGTAGTAGGTCAGATTGTGGATCGATAACAGGATCGGGCCGAGCATTTCGTTGGCGTTGAATAAGTGGCGGATGTAGCCACGACTGTGACGGCAGGCCAGGCACGGGCAACCAGCCTCGAGCGGTCTGACGTCCTCGCGATGCACGGCGTTGCGCAGTTTTAA
The DNA here is from genome assembly GCA_029287555.1 of Rubripirellula sp. Lineage (GTDB taxonomy): Bacteria > Planctomycetota > Planctomycetia > Pirellulales > Pirellulaceae > Rubripirellula. Next base: position 3,959 of record JARFQX010000682.1, read on the forward strand.
TTGACCTGAATTGGTAAAGGCTAACGCGTTTCGTCCATTGCGAGTTGGCATCACGCAGTCGAACAGATCGATGCCACGAGCCACGCTTTCCAGCAAATCGATCGGACGGCCCACTCCCATCAGGTAGCGAGGCTTTTGCTGAGGAAGTTCCGGACAGGTAGCCGAGGTGACTCGATACATCTCCGCGGGCGCCTCTCCAACACTCAAACCGCCCACGGCATAGCCTTCAAATTCCATTGCCGCCAGTTCGCGGGCGCATTGCACGCGGAGGTTTGTGTCGAGTCCGCCCTGCACGATGGCAAAGCGGGCTTGATCGTCTCGATTGGCCGCCTCGAGGCAACGCCGCGCCCAACGAATCGAACGTGCCATCGCGTCCTCGACCTGCTCGGCCGTGGCGGGAAGCGCGACGACGTGATCAAGCACCATCGCGACATCGCTGCCGAGGGCCTCTTGGATTTCAATTGAATGTTCGGGAGTCAATCGAACAATGGAGCCATCGAGATGACTGCGAAAGGTTGCCGCCTGTTCGGTTACCTGATTGATCGCTTCAAGGCTGAAGATCTGGAAACCACCGCTATCGGTTAAGATTGGCCCCTGCCAACCACTCATCGCGTGCAAACCTCCGAGCCGACGAACGGTTTCGTGGCCCGGTCGCAAAGCAAGGTGGTAGGTATTGCCAAGGATCATCTCGGCACCGGTGGCGACGACCTGATCGATGGTCAAACCCTTGACGGTCCCCTGAGTTCCGACCGGCATGAATGCCGGTGTTTGAACGGGGCCATGGGGCGTCAAAAAAACACCGCGACGCGCTAAGGTCGACGCGTCGCGGTGCAGGAGTTTGAATTCAAACTGGCTCATGCGGCCCCAAGCTTCACGGGCAATCGATTGTGCATCTTCTGGGAAGACGCGACGATCGCCACCACTGGATCAGTCCCCACGGAGCTTCAAGCCGAGATCCGCAAGTTTTTCGCGAACTTCATTCAAGCTGGTCACGCCGAAGTTCTTGCATTCCAGCATGTCATCGCCGGTCTTGCGAATCAATTCGCCAATGGTATTGAGCTGAAGGCGGGCCATGCACTTCCGAGCACGAACCGAGAGGTTCAAGTCCGAGATCGGACGTTCCAACAAAGCCTGCTCGTCGGGCGACATGTGACTGGTGTCGATCGGCGGCTCGGTGCTTTTCTTTTCATGCGCGAATTGCCCGAGCTGCAGTCCTTTGCTCGAAAGCATCTCGCGGATTTCAAACAGGCTCGTCTCGCCAAAGTTCTTGCTACTGAGCAGTTCTGCCTCGGTCGTGCGTGTCAGGTCGCCAATCGTTTGGATGCCCATCTTCTGCAGGCAGTTTCGGCTTCGCACGCTCAGTTCGAAATTCGTTACCGGCATGTTCAGCGTTTGGGCCAATCGGTCGTTACGACGTTGGGCCTCTTCGTCGTAAAGCATATTGCCGGTGGCGGCAGCATCTTTCATGTACAGTCGGGTGCGGGGATGATCCGGATAGCAATCCAGAATCCGCTTGTAACAGCCCTGGGCTTTGTCGAATTGATTGTTGTCTTCGTAGATCAGACCCAGGTTGATCAGCACACCGATGCCGGTTGGGAAAGCCTTGGCGGCTCGCTCGTAGAGGTTCAACGCTTCCTCGTCGTTGCCCATCCGATCGTTTTCCAGCGCAAGGCCAAACAGGGCGCCGGCGTGATTCTCGTCGGTGTTGACCGCTCGTTGATAGAGCGCGAGGGATTCATCCATGCGTCCGCCGACAGCGGCCACGGTGGCCGCTCGCTGGTACATGTAGTCCGCGGTCTGCTCGGTCGGACCAAAAATGTTATCCAGGATGTTCATCGCCTCTTCGACGTGTCCCGCGTAGCGGTGCGCTTCGGCGATTCCAATCTTGCATTGGTCTTCGTTGTAGCCCGATTTCTGAGCTTGCTCGTACGCAGCGATTGCGTCTTCATAACGCCCGAGTTCGAACAGGCAACGAGCCTGGTAGTACAACGCCATGGCGCTGCCATCGGCCGCCTGCAGCGTTCCGAGCGCATCGGAGAACTTGCCGAGCAAGAACTGGCATACGCCCATCTTGGTCTTGCCGGCCGGACTCAACGCATCGTCCGCCTCCATCTCGCTGACTGCATCACGCAGTTCACCGAAATGGCCATAGTTCTCGGAAATGGCCGACCGGATCGAGGCCACATCACTGGGGCCAAACGATTGGTTGGAAAGCACCATTTCCTTCAAGTCGAGCACGTCGAGTTCGACTTCACTCATCGAGGCGAATCTCCCGCCCAAGGGGCTCTAGCAAGTGGGTTAAAAAATTTTGAAAAGGACTTAGGAATGAACCGCCGGTCAATCCTCTCGCCCGAAACAATCCGCATCCTGATGCTGTATGCAAAAGAGCCAGCGGTGGGATTTGAACCCACAACCCTCGCATTACGAATGCGATGCTCTGCCAATTGAAGCTACGCTGGCGTCTCCATCGAGCCGCGTCCGCGGCGCCGCGAACCAAGGGGATTTAAGCAAAACCGCA
>JARFQX010000698.1 GCA_029287555.1 Rubripirellula sp.
TTTCTGTTGCCCTCGAATTTCTGTAGACACCAAATGCCCAAGCGGAGGGTGATTCTGTGCTGTCGGACTTGTGTAGTTATCCATGCCCGAGGCGATAGTAATTTCGCGGTCTTCGATGTTCCTACCCTCCCGCTTGCGGGAGGGTCGAGCCTAAGCGCGGGGAGGGTCTTTCCATGCGCCCTGCGAGGTTTCCGGCCCGCCCAACGACAAAAGATGTGCCCGTTGCAAACCACGCGGGCATTGTCAGACACGGGAGGGCGAAGTCGAACTACGAGTCGCTGTCGTCCGATGCAGGGGAAGTGTCGCCAACACCGGCGCTGACTGGCTCGCCCGGTTCCTTCAGACCACGTGATTCGCCTTTGAACTCGAGGCGAGTGATCCTCACCTTCTTTCCATCGGCGTCAAACATCTTGCCGTCCTTGTCGGTGGTGACTTTGTCGTCGGCGACGCGTTGACCATCTTCATTCTCGAGCACGCCGGTGACAACGATCGTGTCAAAACCCTCAAATGCACCGCGCAGCAGCTCTTCGCTGAGCGGGTCTTCGATTCGCTGCTCGAGAGCTCGTCGCAACGGTCGAGCACCGTAGTCCAGATTGCTTCCTTTGGTGACCAGGAACTCTTTGGCGTTGTCGGTCAGCACCAGATGCAAACCGCGCTCTTGAAGTCGCTCGCGGACCTTGGCAAGTTCAAAGTCGATCACGCCCTTGAGATCCTCTTTGGTCAGGTGGCGGAAGATGATCGTGTCGTCGAGCCGGTTCAGAAACTCCGGACGGAAGACGCGTTCGATCTGGTCCATCACCCGCTGCTTCATCGAATCATAACTGGCATCCTCATCCGGCTTTTGGAACCCGAAAGCGGATTCATTCTTGATCGCTTCGGCACCGGCATTGGTGGTCATGATCAAGATGGTATTGCGGAAATCGACGTTGCGACCGAAGGAATCGGTCAAGCGACCTTCCTCCATCACTTGCAGCAACATGTTGAAGACGTCTGGGTGAGCCTTCTCAATTTCGTCAAACAGCACCACGGCATAGGGACGCCGACGAATCTTCTCGGTCAACTGACCCCCTTCTTCGTAACCGACGAATCCGGGAGGAGCTCCGATCAACCGGCTGACGTTGTGCTTTTCCATGTACTCGCTCATGTCGATATGAACGAGTGCATCGGAGTCGCCGAACATGTATTCAGCGAGAGCTTTCGCCAGAAGCGTTTTTCCGACCCCGGTTGGTCCGGCAAAGATGAAACAGCCGGTGGGCCGCTTGGGGTCCTTCAAGCCACTGCGGCTGCGGCGGACAGCTTTTGAGACGGCGGTCACGGCGGCCTCCTGGCTAACAACCCGCTTGTGAAGCTCCTCTTCCATCTTCATCAACCGCATGCTGTCCTCGGTGGACAGGCGGGTCAACGGGATCCCGGTCATCTTGCTGACCACTTCCGCAATGATCTCCTCATCGACGACACCATCGGTCTGTTGACTTTTGTCTCGCCATTCCTGCGTGATCTGCTCCTTCTTCTTCCGCAGCTTCTCGGCTTGATCTCGGAGGTTGGCCGCCTTTTCAAAGTCCTGATTGGCGACGGCGTCCTCCTTTTCCTTGTTGAGCTTTTCGACTTCCTCGTCGATCTCTTTCAAGTCCGGCGGACGGGTCATTGTGCGGAGACGGACTCGCGCACCCGCTTCATCGATGACGTCGATTGCCTTATCGGGCAAGCAACGAGCGGTGATGTAACGCTCGCTCATTTCGACGGCTGCAACGATCGCGTCATCGGTAAATTGCACTCGATGATGCTCTTCGTAGCGACCACGCAGGCCCTTGAGGATTTCGATCGTCTCCTCTTTGCCCGTCGGCTCCACGATGATCTCTTGGAAGCGTCGTGCCAGTGCGTTGTCCTTCTCGATGTACTTGCGATACTCGTCCAGCGTGGTTGCACCGATGCACTGAATTTCGCCTCGCGCCAAAGCGGGCTTGAGCACGTTGGCGGCATCGATGGCCCCCTCGGCGCCCCCGGCCCCCACCAGCGTGTGCAGCTCATCGATGAACAGAATCGTGTTGCGGACCCGCCGGACCTCGGTCATGACCGCCTTGATCCGTTCCTCAAACTGACCTCGATACTTGGTTCCAGCGACCATCATCGCCAAGTCGAGCACGACAATCCGCTTGTCCGCCAGAATCTCAGGCACTTCGCCCTCGACCACTCGTTGCGCGAAACCTTCCACGATCGCCGTCTTGCCAACACCGGCCTCCCCCAGTAGCACGGGGTTGTTCTTGGTTCGGCGGCAAAGAATTTGAATCGCTCGCTCGATTTCCCGCTCTCGACCGATTACCGGATCGAGGTCACCTTTCTTCGCCAACTCCGTCAAATCGCGACCGAAGCTGTCCAAAGCGGGAGTCTTGCTCTTCCCTGACTTGCCCGACGGGCTGCTGCTCTCGCTCTCCCCGCTGCGACCACCACGCTCGCCTACCTCGGCGCCTTCCAGGCCGTGTCCGAGTAGATTCAGGACCTCTTCGCGAACGTCTTCCAACTTCAGTCCAAGATTCATCAAGACTTGGGCCGCCACGCCTTCCTGCTCGCGTAGCAAACCGAGCAGAATATGTTCGGTCCCAACGTAGCTGTGGTTCAAATTGCGAGCCTCTTCCATCGAGTACTCAATGACCTTCTTGGCGCGTGGAGTTTGAGGCAGCTTGCCCACCGTCACCATTTCCGGGCCGCTTTGAACCAGTTTTTCCACTTCCAGGCGAATCTTGCGGAGATCAACCTCCAGATTTTTCAGCACGTTAGCGGCCACCCCACTACCCTCTTTGACCAATCCAAGGAGGATGTGCTCCGTGCCGATGTACTCGTGGTTGAAGCGTTGGGCCTCTTGATTGGCCAACTGCATCACTTTCCGGGCGCGGTCAGTAAATCGTTCGTACATTTTTTATCTCGTTAACTTGGACGTTTCCGATCCCGGCGGAAGCGGGCTTCTTCCCACCGAACCGGTCGTTTTTCGTGCTCGTCCCACATCGGATCGTAGCAAGGGGTCGATCTCGAGCCCCGCCGCGAAACTACGCGGAGCTGTCAAACTGGCGAAAAAGACACTGGTTTCATTTTTAAGCAAACCGTACGCCACATCGCTAGCTGACGGCTACCACTTCGTTGGCAACGATCGCAACCAAATGGACATTCCCACTCCTTTGTCACTTCGCATGAATTCTATCGGTTACGGGAAAAAGCGGGGATAGGAGCTTTCGATTCGAAGCCCACGAAAACGCTTGCTCAGCGCGAGATTTCCCAAATTCCTTGAACTTCTCCGCAGCAAAGAAAACTCGCGGAAATTCTCCAAACACCCGACAAATCAGGCTGTGGCCGGCGGATTTGCTGTCATATCGGCAGCGTTTGAATCGGCATCCCGGTCTGTTTTCCGAACCTCCGCTTGCGGCTCGGGATCGCTTTGACCGTCGGCCGGCGCCGGTTTTGACCGCACCAGCGCCGTTTCCAAACGGCGACTTTCCGCTTGGACTTCCAGCCACCAAGAGTCGGAAACTTCCAAGCGGCGAATCTCATTCATCAACAGGGTGGCTGCCTCAAACCGCCCAGTGTGTCGGTAGACTCCGGCCAACAGCAACAAAGCGGGGGGATCACGAGGCTCAATTGCTAGCACGTCTGTAAGGAGCCCCTCCGACTCCGTCCATTGGCTACGAAGGTACGCCGCTTGGGCCTCGGCAAATCGATCGGGCTTCTCGCTGACCGAGCGCGGCGTCATCAACCCGGGAAGCTCTCGGACGCTGTGAATGACGTAAAAGGCCCACACCAGGAGTCCTACCCAGAATCCGATTGAAACCAGGCCCCCGGCGATCCACTCGGGATACAGGTAACGAGCAATCAAGTAGAGATTCAATGCAAAGGTGAAAGCGACCGCTGCGGGGAGTCCCGTCAGCCGACCGCGCCACCACACCTCGGCCAGTCCGGGCCAAAGACACGTTAGGTAGTACTTCGCTTCCATGGTCCGTTCTTTACGGGGATCCAGGGGAAGGAATCAAGGTGACTCGTCGGCCGGGGGATTCGCACGCGGAAACGCGATCCAGAAGCGAAGCGATGTTGGAGGAAGGTTTCCGAGCTGTCGGAATCGGCTAGAGATCGCCAAAGTCCCACACCGATCGGTAGTTCCCCTCGCTTTCGAAGTACTCGAGCATCGCGGCATAGAACGGATGCTGTCCGAGGGTGGCGCTGTCGCCGACGACCAACAGTTTCCGCCTGGCGCGGGTCAACGCGACGTTGGTTCGTCGGGTGTCGCCGAGAAAACCAATTTCCCCTCGCTGGTTGCTGCGCACCATCGTCAACAGGATGGCCTCTTTCTCGCGTCCTTGAAAACCGTCCACGGTGTCGACCTGCAGTGCCGGATCGAGTAGGCTCCGGAGAAGTCGAACCTGAGCCGCATATGGGGCAATCACACCGATCTGCTGGGGCTCGATGCCCGCATCAAGGAGGTCGGTGACCAGGCGGACAATTACCTCCGCCTCTTTCGCGTTGAATTTGCTCTCACCATCCGGTTCAATCTCCTCTTCGAACTCGGCGCCGGCGGTGTCGATGAATTCGATTGGATTGTCGGTCAAAGCAGTGACGGCAGCGCCGGCCAAATCACTGAGCAGGTGTTCGGCGACGGATTCGTCGGCAATCAGCTCGGACTCATAAAAGACCTTGGAAGAGAAATTCATGATTGCACGGTGCATCCGATACTGAACGGTCAGACGTCGAAACACATCGTGCCCTTCTCTCTCCACCAAGTGCTGCATCAGAGATTCGCGCAGTCCGGCCGCGGCCGCCTCTTCGCTCAACACGGTGGGTGGAAGTTGGCAGTGGTCGCCGGCGAGGACGATGCGGTCGGCACGCAATATCGCCTGCCAAACACCAGGCAAGGTGGCCTGGCAAGCTTCGTCGATCACGACCAGATCGAAATGGCGGTCGCTAAGCAGTTCGTCGTCGATCGTGGTGGTGGTGCAAATGACATCGGCCGAATCGACCACGCTTTGGATCACCGAACGTTCCAAGGAGCGAATTTGGCCGCGCAGTTGACCTGCTTCGGCAAATAATTCGCGTCGTCGCCGGCGGGAGTCGCGAGAACGGCTCCCGCGCTCGGCAGCGCGAATCAAATCTTGGACTTCCCGTTTCATCTCGCGAATGACATCGGTCGACGGATCCTGCTCGACCAACTCATCGAGCGTGTGGTGGCGGAGCGCCTCGAAAACTCGCGCCGGATGTCCAACGCGCAGGGCATTGCAGTCCAGATTCACCAATCGTTCGAGAAGGTTGTCAACGGCCGTGTTACTGGGGGCGCAGGCAAGAACACGATCGCCTCGTTCGATCGCCTGGAGGATCAGCTCGGCAACCGTTGTCGTCTTCCCCGTTCCCGGGGGTCCGTGGATCACTGCCGCATCGCGTGCCGATAAGGCAAAACGGACGGCGTCTTGTTGAGGAGGATTCAGGGAGGAGACGAATCGAATCGCGGTTGGGTCAATGGGTTCGAATCGCAGCGGTCGCCGTCCCAGCAAGGCGTCACGGAGCCGGCCGCTTCGTCCGGTTGCGATGCGGGCTCGGGCCATCGCCCCTTGCTGTCGTCGACGAGTGGTTTCATCGGGGGACAAATCAAGGCGAAAAATCGTCCCCTGGGGCCAGGCTTCGGTCGCTACCTGAATGTTCACGCCCCGACGCCGACTCACGACTCCGGGAACACCGCTGTCGCTGGCGTCGTCTTGGTCCGAAATCACGACCGGCGAACCTACCTTGAGGCGATTCAGAGGTAAGGCCTCATTGTCGGGTTTGGCGAAGTCCAACAAGAATCGTCCTGCCAACCCCGTTTGATGATCTTGAAGCTTCATGCGAACGAGGGTTTCGCCGGTTCGTTCCACGTCCGCCTGCGAACGCATCTGACGCCGGCGTGCCAATCGTTGTCGTTCGGCTTGGGCCTCCATCTCCAGCCAACGACTCAGTTCATCGAAGTAATCGTCGATCGATCCATGTTGGTAGTCGCGGTTGAGCATGAGAAGGGTCTGCGAAGAAGGTGGCGACACCGATGGGAGGGCCAAATCGTCAGGGCACGGGTCGCAGTTGGGGCCGCGTTACCGATCGCGGCGCGACGTCGTGGATCTAGAGGCTCTCTTCGCCCGACGAATGTTGCAAGCCGGGAGGAGTGAAGAAATCTTCCAAGCGAGCTTCGCCCAATTCAGATTTCAAAATGTCCGAGAGCTCGTCCAGCAATGTCGGATTGAGGATTTCCGATTGCGTCGCCTGATGAAGTGGCCGGATGAGATACTCGGCGTACAGAAGCTCACCGTCGCTGATCAATTCGCGCGCCAGCGACAGGCGACGTTGGTATTCCCAAACCGAGTT
>JARFQX010000726.1 GCA_029287555.1 Rubripirellula sp.
AAACGGCCGACGGTGTACGGATTCTTCTCAGTGCCAACATCGAATTCCCTCATGAAACCACCGCCTGCCTGGAGCGGGGCGCCGACGGGATCGGACTTTATCGCACGGAGTTTCTTTATCTCTCCAGCAGTGAAGAGCCGAGCGAGGAAGACCACTACCAGGCGTACAGTCAAGTCGTTCGCGAGATGAAGGGGCGCCCTGTCGTGATCCGCACCCTCGACTTGGGCGCCGACAAGATGGGCCAACGTCCGCTCGCCGAACAGGAACACAATCCCTTCCTCGGGCTTCGCAGCATCCGGTTGTCACTGAGGAATCTCGACTTGTTTCGCCCGCAGCTTCGCGCGGTGCTCAGGGCTGCGGTGCACGGGGACATTCGCGTGATGTTTCCGCTGATCACCACGATTGCCGAACTCCGTCAATCTCGCATGTTGCTCAACGTGGTCGCCGAGGATTTGAACGACGCCGGCATTCCCTACCGAGCGGACATTCCCGTTGGCATGATGGTCGAGGTCCCCGCTGCGGTGGTGATGCTGGAACACTTCATCAAGGAAGTCGACTTTCTCAGCATCGGCACCAACGACCTGGCTCAGTACACACTTGCCGTGGATCGCAGCAATGAGTACGTCGCCGATTTGTATCAGTCCATCGATCCTGCCGTGTTGCGGTTGATCCAGCAATGCGTCCATGTCGCCGATTCTCGGAACATCCCGCTGTCGGTGTGCGGCGAAATGAGCAGCAACCCGGGGCGGGCCCTGCTGCTAGTGGGCATGGGAGTCAAGCACTTGAGCGTCCCGCCGCTGGCTCTGACCCGCGTGAAGAAGGCGATTCGCAGCTTGACCTTGGCGCAGTGCCAGGAAATCGCCAGCCGAGCGATGAGTCTCGAGGCCGCCCGCGATGTGGACATGTACTTGCTCGATCGGCTCTCCAAATACGTTCCTGAATTGATCCTGACCTGACACCCCGCCAGCCGATCGAGGGCTGTTCAACAACTCCGCCATGACGACCGTGTCCGAACCGATTCCATCCTCGCACGAACCGGGCCAGCCGCCCGCATCCGAGAAGCCCGCCGAAGCGGCGCTGCGGATTCGCTATCGCATTCGATTCGCCAAGCAAGGGCTTTTGAAATGGATCAGCCATCGAGACCTGGCTCGTCTGTGGGAACGCTTGCTGCGGCGCGCCGGATTTCAGTTGTCGATGACCGAGGGTTTTCACCCAAAGCCTCGGATCGGATTTCCTTCCGCGCTCGCCCTGGGAGTCGAAGGTCTCAACGAAGTGGTGGAGATTGAACTCAGCGAAGACCTTTCACCCCAGGAGATCTTGGCCCGCATGCAGGCCGATGACCAACCGGGGCTGATGATTCATCGCGTTTGTCGCTTGCCCGCAGGATTCGGCAAAGCCAAGCTGCGGCGCACCGACTACACCATCTCGATGATCGAATCCGCCCACGAGTCGACGGTGCGATCGGCGATCGATCGCTTGATGGCGCAGGAAACGGTCACGGTCGAGCGAAAAAAGAAACCACTGCAAGTCCGCGTCGCCGACCAGATCCTGCGGCTCGAACTGGCCGACCGGTTGCTTCATCTCTCCCTGGCGGCCAGCGACTCGGCGTCGCTGCGGCCGGGCGATGTGCTGGATCTGCTCGGCCTGGAGGACTGGATCGAACTCGGATCGCAAATCACTCGCGTTGGCGTTGAGTTGCACGAAGACCCCGATTCCCAGGACCCCTCGTTGATCGCAGTCGCGTCTCCGCCACCAAGCGATTCGCCCCCCGATCCTTCGTCCAATCAACACCCGGAGCCCGAGACGTGAGCGAAATCACAACCGCTACTCGAGCAACGGTTTTCGAAACGAACACTACCAACGTCGGCGTCCATGCCGGAGTCAATTGGAATGCTCCCGCATCAAGCCGACCCAACACCGCAAGAGGTGCTTGTCAATGAAGAAAGAAATGCTGATCAATGTGCTGCAACCGGAAGAGTGCCGGATTGCAGTCTTGGAAAATGGCCGGCTCGAAGAGCTATACATGGAGCGCAAGAGCGTCGAGGCATTCGCCGGAAATATCTACCGAGGAAAAATTGTCAATCTGGAGCCCAGCATCCAGGCGGCCTTTGTCGATTTCGGTGTCGGCCGCAACGGATTTCTGCACATCAGTGATGTTGAGCCCCAATACTTTCGTCAGGGCGGCTACGATCCCGAAGAGATCATGCGCGAGTCGGATGAGATGGCCGAGGCGGCGGCCAAGCGGGCTCGCGAATCGGGCCGCGGCAGCAAACATGCTTACAAGGGGGGACGCCCACGAGTCAAACCTCCGATTCAAGAGATCTTTCGGCGCGGTGACGACGTCCTCGTCCAAGTAATCAAGGAAGGAATCGGCACCAAGGGGCCGACGCTGAGCACCTATTTGTCGATTCCCGGTCGCTACCTCGTGCTGATGCCATCCCTGTCGCGTGTCGGAGTCAGTCGCAAGATTGAAGACGATGACGATCGAAAACGATTGAAGCGTTGCCTGCTCTCGCTGCACCCACCCAAAGGCGTTGGCTTCATCGTCCGCACCGCGGGCGCCGGACGGAAGGAACGTGAACTGCAGCGTGACATGGAATACTTGCTGCGGCTTTGGAAAGC
>JARFQX010000825.1 GCA_029287555.1 Rubripirellula sp.
TTCGGCCTGTGATCAGGGTGACTTCGACACGGTTGCTCAGAAAGCGCACTGGATCAAGGGTTCGGGCGGCACCGTCGGGCTGCAACGCTTGTCGGAGCTGGCTTTGAATTGCGAGACTGCGGTTCTCGACGAACAAATCGACAAGATTCGGGAAACGCTGCAAGAAATGAACGAATTCATGGCGAAGGCCAACCGGGAAAGACAAGCATCCTGCGGATCGGCTGGAGCCCCCGGAGCCGACAGGTAGAGCATTTTTCGACACGCGCCGCGGGCACCGCTGGTCTCGCGGATCGATTCATGGCCTCGACCCATTCAAGCCAGGATTTCCTCAATCACCCGGGCTGGCTTGACGCCGGTCAATCTTTGATCGAGCCCCTTAAATGAATAGGAAAGCTCGTGGTGATCGAAACCTAGCAGGTGCAGTAAGGTCGCGTGCAAATCGCGGAGCTGGACCGGATTGACCGCAGGCGTGTAGCCAACCGCATCGGTCTCGCCAAACGTGAAGCCTGGCTTCACGCCGGCACCCGCCATCCAAATCGTGAACGCATCGGGGCTGTGATCCCGTCCCATGTAGGCCATGGTCGCGCCCATTCGGTTTTCACGCATTGGCGTTCGCCCAAACTCGCCGCCCCAGACCACGAGGGTATCTTCGAGCAGCCCACGCTGGCGAAGGTCTCTCAACAAAGCAGCGATCGGCCGATCCGTTTGGCTGCACTTGTCGCGGAAACCATGATGCAAGGATTCGCCCTTGTTCGATCCGTGTGTATCCCAACCCCAATCGAACAATTGCACGTAACGCACCCCCTGCTCAACCAGACGACGGGCGAGCAGGCAATTGTTAGCGAAGGACTCCCTCCCGGGCTCAGCGCCGTAAGCCTCCAACGTGTCGGTCGTCTCTCGCGACAAATCCATCGCTTCGGGAGCGGCAGTCTGCATGCGAAACGCCATCTCATATTGGGCAATTCGCGTGAGCGTCTCGGGATCTCCGAATTGCTGGTAGGACTCACGATTGAGTTGCTCGAGCGTATCGAGAACCGCCCGACGACGCTGGCGAGAAACGCCTTCGGGATTGGAAACGTTGAGCACCGGATCGCCTTGGGAGCGGCACTGCACACCCTGATAGACCGAGGGGAGGAATCCTGCGCTCCAGAGGGCTTTGCCGACACGGGGTAGTCGACCTCCCGAGAGCAGAACAATGAACCCCGGGAGATCTGAATTCTCACTGCCCAGACCCCATGTCACCCAGGAGCCAATCGACGGCGACCCCATCTGGGTGGCGCCAGTGTGCACCAGCAACTGTGCGGGGCCATGATTGAATTGATCCGTCTGCACCGTTTTGATGAAGCAGAGCTCGTCGACAACTTGGGACAGATGCGGGAGTTGCTCGGAAACCCAAGCACCGCAGTCACCGTAGCGAGCGAACTTGTACTGGTGGCCGAGCATCTTGGGCGTGCCATTAATGAATGCGAAGCGTTTGCCCTCCAGAAAGGACGCCGGGCAATCCTGGCCGTCGAGCGCATTCAAGTCCGGCTTGTAATCGAAGAGTTCCAGTTGGCTCGGCGCGCCAACCATGTGCAGGTAGATCACGCGGTTGACTTTCGCCGGCAACGGCGGGGCCAGGGGACTAAGCGGATTGGTCGCCAGATGCTGCGGCGAAAAGTTTGCCGCCGCCGCGTTCTCGGCTGCCACCCAGATTGCTCCGAGGCCCAGGGCGCTGTCGCGCAAGAAGTGCCGTCGCGTCGTGGCGGCAAGCGACTCTCGATTCAGTTGTTGGTAAAGTTTTTCTCGGGTCATGACTTACTTGCTTGTGATTTCGTCCAAATTCAAGAGCACCGTGGCAATCGCGTCCATTCCGTCGCCCGGACTGGCGCCTTCGGAGATGCAAGTTCGATAGAGTTTCATCAACGAGCCGACCTCCGTCTCACTCGGACGGCGGCAAGCGACCGCGAGGAACCCGTAGCGGATCTGTGCTTCCAGATCTTGTCCCGATTGCGCCATCCGATCCGCCAAGGCCCGGCTGCATTCCACAAAAGTCGTGTCATTGAGCGTCATCAATGCTTGAATTGGGGTATTGGAGCGAAGTCGTCGGGGCGTGCAAAACTCTCGAGACGGAGCGTCAAAAGCCGCAAACATTGGATAGGGAATGCTGCGTTTGGTGTACGTGTAGATGGATCGCCGATAACGGTCGCCGCTTTCCGGGCCCGGCGTCACCCACTTGTCACCGCCTTGGAACGGTTTCCAAATCCCGTCCGGGATCGGCGGATGCACCGGTCGGCCGTGCATCTTGGTTGAAAGAAGCCCGGAGACGGCGAGAGCGTTGTCGCGGACCATTTCGGCGGGCATGCGAAAACGGGGGCCGCGCGCCAGAAGCCGATTCTGCGGATCCCGTTCGTGCAAATCAGGCCGAATTACCGCGTCCTGACGATAGGTGCTCGAAAGCACGATCGACTTGATCAGGCTCTTCAAACTCCAATCCTGGATGCCTTGAAATCGAGTTGCCAGGTAATCGAGCAACGCGGGATGCGAGGGCAATTCGCCGCTGGTGCCAAAATCCTCTTCGGTGGCAACGATTCCCACCCCAAAGACTCGGGCCCAAACGCGGTTGACCAGCACGCGTGCCGTCAATGGGTTGGATTCACTGACCAACCAACGGGCCAGGGCGAGTCGATTCGGCGGGAGCTTCTCGGAAAGTGGTGGGAACGCCGCCGGGACGGCGGGTTGAACCTGCTTGTCTTTCGTCAAGAACAACCCGCGAATGAAGACATGCGTCGGACGCGTCAAATGGTCAGGACGCTCACGCGTGACGGGTGTCAAGCTTGACGGGATCGCCCGCCGCTCCGAACGCAACTGTTCAAGTCGCTCGCGGTCTCGTTGAAGCCCTTCGTTGGCCAGCAGTTCGCCGATGCCGGGCTGGTCGGTAGCGTCCAGGCTGCCTCGCCTGGCGACGAGCGGAAACGCCCCGAGCAACGTCACGCGGTTCTCCAAACGGAGGATCAACTTGGATCCTTCCCTTACCCGAAGTGGCGACTCCAGGACGAAGACGGCTTGTCGAGGATAGTGAATTCGGCTGTAAGCCGCGAATCCCTCGGAACTCTTTGCATTGAGGCTTTGGTCGGGATCCTTGAACGGGTGAGGTTCATCGCCAATCACGCGAGAGAAACGCAGCGTTTGCGGCTCGTTATTTCCCTCGACCAATTCAGCATGAACGTGTGAAAGGACGAAACCCCATTCGGAATCCCGGAGGGCTGATTCGACGTTCCGCGGCGCGATCGTCAAACGTAAGGCCGAAAGCGATTGAAGTCCTTCGGGCAAGTTGGCCGTCAACGTGATTTGCGTCCCAGACGAAAGCGTGTCGGTCGTGAAAAACTCCGTCCGATCCCCTCGTTGTTCAACATCGATCTTCGTCGCTTTATTCGCCTCGGCGCTCAACTCGTCGATCGGTCGCCAGCCGGCAAAGTCGTCTTGCAGGGCCTTCGATTCGCGCCGCCAGGTTGACTCTTCCAACGAGCGGATCTGTTCGTCGAGTCTGCTGGCCCGTGGTTCATCATTTGGATCAACCGGCATGCGCAGCAGTGGTAAGTCTTCGCTCAAATCGCAGTCGGCTGTGTTGTTGAAAAATGCCGCAAACTGATAGAACTCTTCGTGCTGGATCGGGTCGTAGGGGTGCGAGTGACATTGGACGCAGCCGAACGTGATTCCCTGCCAAGTTTGCCAGACGGTGCTGACACGATCTAAAACCGCGTTGACGCGAAACTCTTCGTCGTCCGTCCCACCTTCCTCGTTGGTCTGCGTTAAACGGTTGGCCGCGGTAGCCACGAGATCGCCGATGGTCGAATCCGGTAACAGGTCCCCCGCAATCTGCTTGATGGTGAATTCGTCGAACGGCATGTCTTGATTGATCGCATCGATCACCCAATCACGATACTTCCAAATTTCGCGACGCCCGTCCAAGCCCAGTCCGCGGGAGTCGGCGTAGCGAATCTGATCAAGCCAAACCGACGCCCATCGTTCGCCAAACGCCGGTGAAGCGAGCAGTTGATTGACGACCCGTTGGTAGGCGAGGTCACCACGAGCGGCCACATCGCGGAGGAACGCATCGTGGTCTTCGGGGCCTGGTGGCAATCCCGTCAGATCCAACCAGACTCGGCGAAGCCATTGTTCTGGCGAAGCCTTGGCGGCGGGCTTGATCGACTCCTCTTGAAGTCTCGCCAAGACGAAGCGATCGATCGGGTTGTTGCTCCACTGATCATCGGCGTTCTGGGGGATCGCCGGGGCGACGGGACGTTCGTACGCCCACGGTTGACGCCACTCGGCGCCCTGCTCAATCCACCGCTCCAAGACGGCGATCTGGTCCTCGCTCAGAGGCGGCCCGTGTTCTGGCGGTGGCATCACTTCGGACTCGTCTTTCGAGCGCACCCGCTCCATCAAATACGAGTCGTCCGGCGCCCCCGGTTCGATCACCGACAAGGCCGCCTCGCGATGGATGAAGGAAAGATCGGCTGCCTGCTGGACCCCCCCGTGACACTCCACACAATTCTCATTCAAGATCGGACGAATCTCTCTCCCAAAATCGATCTTTCGCTCCGGATCCGCAGCCAAACCGTCCTGCGTCCAGGTAAAAAAACACGAGAAAGTAACGACCAAGATCTGACGACGAGGATTCATGCCTGCAGCAGTGTGGATAGCTTGGATATGGACAGCTTGGGGGGGACGATTGCAACGCCCACTGAGTACAGACCGGCAGCGGGTGGGCAAAGTAACGATCGATCCAACCGGCTTTGCCGGCTCGGTTGGACCCCTCGAACTGTCATCATAACCAACTTGCCCAGGTTCCTCGCCAATCGATCGGGGAAAACCGCTTGCCGCAGCAAGATCGTCAGGCGATGATCGAATCAACGCGAGAATCCTTCAACTTTCTCGGGCACCCGTGCATTTCTAGGGCACACCAAGAGCTTAGGAATAAGCGGAGGGATTCCGTTGGCTGCACCCTCTCGTTCCGCACCGCACCTGAACTCATTTTGGGCATTTATCAATGGCGATTCCACCTTGGACAATCGAACTGTTGCGTCGCGGTCTGAGCGATGCCGCCCGTAAGGCTAGCGAGCCGGCCACATTCGAGAGGATCAAGAACCAGGCAAGCGAGATTCTGCAGGATCTTCCCCAGACCGCGGCACGTGGGATCGACGCCGTGGTGCGAAGTGCCGAGGCTGGAAAGAAATCGGTCGAGCGTTGGTCGCGAAAACACACAACCTTGGCGATCCCGATCCTCAACGCCAGCGGGGTGCTGATCAGTGATTACGGAAGGGGAGTTCCCCTCGCAGCGCCCGCTGCGGAGGTCGGTGCGGAGTTTCTGCTCGGCGACACGATCTCCAGCGGCCTGATTCGCGATCGTTTCGAGCGACGATTGCAAAAGCTGTTACCTGCGGGAGGCGGTCAAGCGATCGCCGTCACTTCCAACTTTTCCGCCGCGTTGACAGCTTTCTCACTCTTGGTTCGCCAACGGCAACTGGTCGTTCATCGATCGCATGCGGTGCGTCTTCCCGACGGACGTCCCCTGCCGGAAGCATTCGGGACGCTGTTGCCAGTGATCCAGGAAGTGGGCGGGACCGATGGGGTAAGGGAAGGCGATTTCAACGGACTCGACAGTTTTTGCGCCATCATGGCCGACGATGGACGCTCGCCCGCCGAGCCCATCGACTTTGGCTCCCGCGACGCTTATCAAGCGGTCGTGTTGCCGGTAGCAACCTTGGCTTCCACGGCGTTCCCTGACATCCCATCGGCCGAGGCAATGCTAACGGCCGGCGCCGACTTTGTGATCATGCCGGGCGATGGGATTTGCGGAGGTCCGCCGAGCGGAATCCTGATCGGACCGGAAAGCGAAGTCCAGCGCATTCGATCCTGTGCCGCCTGGGATTCGCTCAAAGCGAACGATGCGATCGAAGCGATGACGCTGGTCACACTTGAATTAGCAGCCTCTCATGCCGATGCGATTCCCGTGCGCTCGCTGCTAGCTACTGGTGAAGAGAATTTGAAAGGGCGGGCTGAGCGGTTGGCCACGCGACTGAGCGGAAGCGATCGCATCAAGACTTGCCAAGTCACAGCGGAAGAGGCTCGGTTAACTTCCAGAGGAAGATGGCGTCTTCCCTCGAGGCAGGTTCGTCTTCGTCACGAGTCGATGTCGGCCGCAACATGGAGGCAAGAGTTGATCGAAGACTCACCGTCGGTCATTGCGAACGTCGATGGCGACGACCTTTGCCTGGATCTGCGCTGGATTGCTGCGGCCGACGATGCCAAGCTCGGAGAGGCGATCGGCGGCAGGATCGACCTCTGAGTGCGCACTAGCGGCGGGTGAAAATCTTGCCGAACCGTTCGTAGTCGTGGTAGGGGACCGCTTGATCCTTCCAATGCCGCAATGCCTCGTCGTACAGCGAGCGCATTCGGATCAAGTCTCCCGCAGCCGAGTGAACCTCGGCCAAGTCCGTCAACTCAAGCGGATCGTTCTTGGTGTCGTAGAGCTCTTCGCTCGGCGACATCGACTCATCCTCGTACGGCCAGAAGATGTATTTCCAGTCTCTGGTCACGACCCCGAAGCTGTGCACCGCCTCCGGACCCCAGACATTGATCAGCGGCAGCGAATCGTGGAGGGAGGATTTCGGCGATTCGTATATCGACATCAGGTCTCGACCATCCATGTTCGCGGGAACGCGAAGATTGGCCAGGCCTAAAATCGTTGGAGCAACGTCAACGTTCCCCGTCAGGGCTTCGCATCGGCCGCCTTGCGGTCGTTTCTCCCTGGGATCGAATACGATCAGCGGAACACGCGAGCTCTCCTCGTAAGGCAGCACCTTGGAACCGTACCCATGGGATCCGCACAGGAATCCGTTGTCGGAGGTGTAGATGATCACGGTGTTGTCTTCGACACCCGCTTTGGCTATCGCATCGCGAATCATGCCGACCGCGACGTCGATCGCATAGATCTGTTGGTAATAGGTCGCCATCACGCGGTCATAATCGTCGCTGTAATGCCAACTGTGAAAGCGTTCGAATTGCCGTCCCAAACGGCTCTGCTTTGAAAAGTGCTGCCCGTATTCGCGACCGAAGTTTCCTGGACGAGTAAAAGTCTTGCCGGCGTAAACGTGATCAAAAGACGGATCGGGCGTGGTGGGATGGTGTGGAGCCTTGAAGCTGATCGAGAGGCAAAAAGGACGTTCCGATTGGGCGGCCTGCAAGACGAAATCGCGACCAAAAGCTCCGTAGGATAGAGTCGAATGAGGATACGCCTCGGCGTACTCGACCATCGAGCGATTCTTCTTGGTCTGGTACGAGGTTTGGCCCGGACCGCCGCCCCAACGATCGAAATCGTCTTCCGGCAGCCTTCCGCGTTTCCCGGGCTTCTCGGCAACTTCAAAGCCAAACTTTCCCGCAAAGCCCGTTTGATAACCAGCGTCTCGCAGCAGAATCGGGTAGGACTTCTGCCAATGGTCGCTCAACAGTGGGCCATGATCGAAGTTGCATCCGGTCTTGTACTCGTACATACCGGTCATGATGCTGGCACGACTGGCCATGCAAATCGCAGTCGTGTCGTAGTGGTTGTCGAACACCAACCCGTCGGCCGCCAGCCGGTCGAGACGTGGTGTTTCAACGCCGGGCGTCCCGTAGCACCCCATCGAATAGGTGCACTGGTCGTCCGCTAAGAGGAAAACGATGTTCGGTCGCCTCCGGTCACTGGCCGACGACTTCTCTTTATCGCCACCCCGCGCCGATGAAGGCAGCCAGAGACTGGCAAGGACGATCCAGGGAAGCACGAGAATCGGCAGAGGAAATCGGATCATCCGCCGAGTTCATCCTCAAGTGAACGACGCTGCGACTTGACCTCGTTATCCCGTTTTTTCAGTCCAGCTCGGTCCATCAACGAGTGACGCATCAATTCGTCCATGTAATCGTCATCGGCCGGTGGCGGCCCGTAAGCACCGAGCTCCTGCGGTTCGTAATCAATGACGTACTCGTGACGGGCAATCGACAGCTTGCTGCCAGGATCAAGTCGTTTCCGCATGATGGTGCGACCATCGACCTTGGTCCCATTGCGACTGTTCAAATCCCGGACGAACCAGTAGCCGTATTCCACCGTCAATCGGCAGTGCTGGGTGGACACGTTGTTGAACTTGAGCTGAATATCCGCCTCACCTCGCCGGCCAACCAGCAGCCGCTTCTTCACCAGCGGAATCGGATCGCCGCCGCCGCAGGGAGTGAGTTGTCCGTAGGGACCGGCGTATTCATGATGTTCTTCGAGTGGAGCTTCGTTCACGGTGTTACCTAATAGTGTTACCTAATAGTCGGGGAGAACCGTCCCAAACTTCCTAATGATCGTTTCGGACGTGAACTGTCTCTGCGGCGGCCCGGGGAGGTCACATCGCCTCCTCAGCCGGTAGACTAATGACGGTCGGTTCAACTCTCTCCATTTTGGCCCCGATCCCCCGTTTGGCAACAGTTCCCTTGAGATCCCGCCCAGATTTTGATGATCGACTCGCCTGGCAGAGGGACGGTCTGCCCATGAATTCCTTCGGAGCGTTCTTGCGTCGAAGATTTGGTGGGCGAGTCCAGCGAGTCAGCCTCGACGCTGGCTTTACCTGTCCAAATGTCGATGGCGCGGTCGCTCGTGGCGGCTGTAACTTCTGCGACAACCGCTCGTTCAGTCCATCGCGGCGGGTCCGACTGCGTCAAGTCGCCGAGCAGCTACGCCGCGGCATCGAGGCGGTTCGAGTCCGTTACGACAAGGTCGCTGGCTTCATCGCCTATTTCCAACCCGCCACCAACACCTACGCTCCGGTCGACCAATTGGAGGAAGTCTTTGAGCTGGCTCTCACCATCCATCCGGAGGTGATGGGGCTGGCAATCGGCACTCGCCCCGATTGTGTCCCCGAGTCGGTACTCAATCTGATCGAGCGACTGGCCAGGCAGAGCTACGTGTCGGTCGAATACGGAATGCAATCGATTCACGACGCGTCGCTTCTCTGGATGAATCGTGCCCATCGTCATGCGGATATGGTCAATGCCGTTGACCGCAGTCGCGGCCGCGGGTTCGAGATTTGCGGACACGTGATCCTGGGGATTCCGGGGGAAACGCGTGAAATGATGATGGAATCCGCCGAGGAAATCGGTCGTCTCGGTTTTGATGCGATCAAGATCCATAACCTGTATGCCGTCCAAGGCACCCCGCTGGGTGAGGAGGTGCTGGCGGGGAAGGTCTCCATGATGGAACGGCAGCAGTACGTTCAAACCGTGGTCGATTTCTTGGAGCGGATTGCCCCCGAGGTGGTCGTGGAGCGGATCAGCGGTGAGGCGCCTCCCAACTACCTGGTCGCACCACAGTGGTGTCTCGACAAAGCCTCGCTGAGGCGAGAGATCGAATTGGAATTCGCCCGGCGCGGGACTCGCCAGGGGAGCCTCTACTCGCCGCCCGAGCTGCTCCCGGCCGATCGTCCGGTCCCGAACGACCTGACTCCCGAATCGATTCGAGTGGAAATCGAGCGGCGTGGCAGGTTGCCCGTTTTAAAACTGCAAGGATGATAGACGCAGCTTCCGAGATTTCGCGTGTCCCCCTCGCCGCGCGAACCAGGGGGCGTTAACTTTGTCCCTTCGCCAAGACAACCGCATCCGGCGGTTCGTGATGGGGACTTTCATCGCTTGAGCGCCGTTGAATGGCAAGAACTGGCATCATCTTTGGTTTGATCCTTTGCGGCATCACGTTTGCCGGGTTGGTCGGCATCCCGGTGAAAACGCCGACGCAGTTCTACGCGATGATGTTGGGCATTCCGATTTTGATTTGCGGAGTTGTGGCATTGAATCCGCACCGCCGCCGCGTGGCGATGGCATGCGCCGCTGCGATTGCCCTGTTGGGCGCTGCGGCCGGTGCGATCTGGTCGACGGTCCATTTGTTCGCAATCGCGGGAAGCGGCACGGAGACGGATCGGTATTCACTTCGTTTGATTGCCCTAATGACGGCCGTCTGCTTGTTGTTTATCGCCTTTTGCGTCATCGGCTTCAGGAAGCTCAAGCAGAGACGGGAGCGTCGTCCCCAACCTCCTCCGCCGGTCCGACTGCCATCGCACTCCGATAAGATCTCCGCTGAATCCGACGCTTCGAGCCGTGAAATCGTATGAGTAGCCATTGGGGACCGTTTTCGCGCTTGCTCGAAGCGTTTCATGACCAGGAGACGCTGGGTCACCGCGTGGCGAAAGTGCTTTCAGCCCTTCCACCGGAAGTCCAGGATGACTTTTTGGAGGATCCTCGGTTCCGAATCAGCAAAGTCGGAAGGGAAGTCCCCTCGTCACACGGTACGGTGCTAGCGTTGCCGACGCCGGATGGCCAGTGCAGCCGTTGCGTGGTCTTGAAACAGCGACTGGCGAGTTGCTCCGAGTCATTTGGGCTATACGTGATTGCCCACGAATTGGCCCACGCCTACCTCAGAAACGGATCATGGGGCGAGTATCAAGATCCGGAAGAGGCCGCTGACGAACTAGCCAGGCAATGGGGCTTTCCTCGGCCGCGACGATTCTTTTGAGGGGCAACGTCCAAGGTATCACGCTCCCCAACAAGCGTCGCTAACACTCGGCATCGACGACGGCTAACAGCTTGGGAATCAATTGTCTTAGGGCCCGCGAGCGATGACTGATTGCACGCTTCACCGTTAAGTCAAGTTCGCCAAAGGTGCGGTGGTACTCGCGAATGATGAATAGCGGATCGTAACCGAAGCCACCCTTTCCGCTTCGTGATTCGGCGATGCGGCCGCAACAGACGCCGTGTTCTTCCAGTACGACGATCCCGCCGGGATCCGAAAGACAGATGTGACAATTGAACTGGGCGCCGCGTTTTTCTTCGGGGATGCCTTCGAGTTCGTGCAGCAACTTGTCGTGGTTGGCCTCGTCATCACCATGTCTGCCGGCGAATCGTGCCGAAAGCTCGCCCGGGCGTCCACCCAGGGCATCCACCGTGGATCCGCGTGCGTGGGGGGGGACCCGGCGTCGCAGATGGTTCGCTTGCGCGGGCGCTT
>JARFQX010000834.1 GCA_029287555.1 Rubripirellula sp.
CACCCTTCACCCTTCACCCTTCACCCTTCACCCTTCACCCTTCACCCTTCACCCTTCACCCTTCACTCCTCACCCTTCCATCTCCAACCCTCGCATCGTCCCATTGCTGGTGGCGAACCGGTCGACTTCCATGCCGACTCCCTGCAGCAGCGAGACGAACAGGTTGGGAAGCGGGTAGTTGTTGCTGCGGTCGAATGCCAAGTGCTGACCATGTCGGAACGGCCCTCCAGCGAGCAGCACGGGCATGTTCCGATTGTCGTGATTCGACGCGTTGCCGAGATTACTGGTCAATAGGATGGAGGTGTGATCCAGTAGCGTCGCCTCCCCTTCCTGCTGCGATCGCAACTGACGCGCAAACGCAGCCCATTGGTTGACCAGCGCGGTCTCGACCAGCGCCAACTGAGCGAGTTTGGTTTCATCCCGACCGTGGTGACTGAGGCTGTGGTAGCCCTCGTCGACTCCCTCGATCGGAATCACCCCGCCGGCTCCCGGTATGTGGAGAGAGATGAATCGAGTGCTGTCGGTTTGCAAGGCGAGCCGAATCACGTCACACATCGTTTTCTGCCGTCCGATCAGGTCGCTCGGATCGTTGATGTCAATCGGCTTTCGAACATCGACCGAAGGTTTGGGTAACTTCGCCCACTTTTCGGTTTCGGCCATCCGCTTTTCCAAATCGCGGACACTCGTGAAGTAGGCATCGAGTCGATCGCGGTCTCCGGCACCGAGTTGATGCTGCAGCGACTTGGCATCTTCGCCAACCAGATCCATGATGCTCCTGCCTTGGCGGATCCGTTGAGCTTGTTGTTCGCGTTGGGCGTCCGAATCGTCCACAAAAAGGCGAGCGAAGAGTCGCGAGGGTCGATCTTCCGGGGGGATCATCGATCCATTCTCGGTGTAGCACGGACTGCTGCTACCGCCGGTACTGAGAACCAAAGATGGAAAACGCGTCGCCTCGCCCAAGTGTTTGGCCATCAGTTGATCGAGCGAGATCGTGTTCTTGGCGCTACCCGATGAACCCATCGGCGAAGCGGTCAGAATACTCGCCTCGGCGCGATGTCCCCCTTTCACTCCTGGATGGGAGACGCCGGAGACCACCGTCACCTCGTCGCGCAAATCCTGTAGACCCGAGAGGTAAAGGCTTGGTTCATAGTCTTTGCCACCGCGGTTGGGAAACAGGTTATCGGCGACCAATCCCAAGCCGAGCGTCATCGCCACAAAACGTCGCGGCGGCGATTCGGGGGCATTTGCCATCGCGGGGCGCATGGCGCTGAGCCACGGCAAACCCACTGCCACCCCGCTTCCTCGCAGCACCGTGCGACGGCTTACCGAGCGCCGCGACAAGAATTGCCCCATTTGCAATGAATGAACGTTTTCTTTCTGATTCATCGAATTACTTACTCAAAAAAATGGGGCTGGCAACGACCTGGTGCAGCAAAGACCGCAAGCCGTAACCGCTTTCCGCCGTGTTTTCAACCAGATCATCCACGACGGCTCGATCGGCGAAGGCGATCGGAGCTCCCGTTCCATAAACAATCAACTTCTCTGCGAAGTTTCGGGCGATTGGCTCGGGTGTGTCGGAGACCAACGCTCGAAACTCTTCGAAGTCACCAAACTCACGACCATCTGGCAAGGTAAAGCTCGCATCGATTTCCGCTCCACCCTTGGATCTCCCTTTCTCGACCCGCGTGTAGTGATTTCGCCAGCGGCCCGCAGCATCAAAATTCTCCAGCGCGTAACCTGGCGGGTCGATCTTATAATGGCAGCCGGCGCAGGAGGTATCGGCGAGATGCAATTGCAACTGTTCGCGAATCGTCTTCGCCCCACGAATATCGGGCTCGACCGCCGGCACGTTCTCTGGAGGCGGTGGAATCGGCGTGCCAAGAATCCGCTCGGAAACCCAAATGCCTCGCAACACCGGAGACGTGTTGGTGCCATTGGCGGTGACCTTCAGGATCGCACCGTGAGCCAGTAAGCCGCCGCGGTGCGAATCGCCATCGAGTTCAACGCACTTCAGCTCTTCCCCCTCGACACCGTCGATGTCGTAGTAGTGGGCCAACCGACTATTGAGAAACGTGTAGTCGGCATCGACCAACCGGGCGGCTTCGGCATCGGCATCGATCAACGACTGCAAGAAAGCATGGGTTTCTTCCAGCATCGCGTTCTGAACGATTGGATCGAAATCGCGATAGAGCTTTCTGTCCGGCTCGGTGAAATCGATATCGGTCAAATCGAGCCACTGGGATGCAAAGTCTTTCACAAAACGCTTGCCCTTATCGTCTCGAAGCATGCGTTCGACCTGTTCGCTCAAGATGCCCGGGTCGCTCAGCTTGCCTTGTTCGGCCTGGAGAAACAACTCGCTGTCCGGCATCGTTCCCCACAGCATGTAACTCAGTCGTGAAGCGATCGCGTGGTCATCCAGCGGCCCAACTGGTTCAACCAGGTAGATGAATCGAGGCGAGCACAATACCGCCCGATAGCTGGCCCTCAAGACCTCGATGGGATCGTCGCCACGCTCGATCGCCTCGCTCATGAAGCCCAGGTAGGACGCGATTTCGTCGTCGGAAAGCGGCCGACGGAACGCTCGACGAGCGAAGGACCGCAATTGCCTCTGAGCGTCTTCCATCGCATGCTGGCCAACGTAGCGAATGGTGCCTTCCTTCTCATCCACTTCAATCGGCATCTCTCCGAACAGGCGACTGCGAACCCGTTCGACGTCGCCGCCCGGATGTATCTCTTCGATCCGCATCGAGTGCAGAGCGACGCCGGGAACGTTCTGTGGTTCTCCCTCGCCGGCTCCAACTTGCCCGCCGCGAAATCTCGCCTTATCCAACGTCGCATCAGCAGGTCGAATCTCGATCATGTGGCCCGCGGGAATCCACGCCACCATCGTGCGCTCGGCCGGTTCTGGGGTCGCTTCGAACGAACCGACCCAAGACATCAAAGGCGCACCGCTGACGCAGCGACCTGTCCGGACCGAACACCAAACACCGCGATCATCCGGCTGCTTGAGGGATGAAGCGGTGAACGTGATTCGGTACCAACCACTCTCGAGAACGGTTGTGGAGGTGATGCGTCCGTAAAACGCCAAACCGCTCGACCAAACCACCGCCTTGCCATCGAGCATCTCCGGATCTCGGCAGCGTCGTCGGGGATCCGCTCTCGCCAAACCGCGCGAGTCGTACTCGCGAGCCAAATCTTCCCGATCGGCGGCACGTGCCATCGCGGCATCCAGCGCCGCGTCGACAACGTTGAGGTGCGACTCGAGCAGAAAATGGCTCATCGATTGGCCATCGGCGATGTTGTTGAATCCATCAATCCGCGGCTCATCGGGCAGCAGGTCGGCCAAGGGAAGATCGATGGCCAACAGATCGTGAAGTGTCCTCTCCAACTGCACTTTGCTCAAACGACGCGATCGCACTCGGCCGAGTCGGGCAAACTCCCGACGTTGCCGCTCACTAATCCAGGCCGAGGTTTCGGCCAGGAAATCACGCTTCTCCTCAGGATCGAGTTCGCCAAAATCCGCCGGTGGCATCTCCCCATCGGCAACACGATCAAACAACCGAATCCAATGCTGGATGATCCGCGGTTGTTCAAGATCTGCACCGAGTTGTGAAAGGTCCAAACCACCCTCGGACTCACTGCCCTGGTGGCAATCGATACAATTGCTCTGCAGAAACTGCCGGGTAACCGGGGGACAGCAATCATCTCCGGCCTGGAGGGCTGTGGCGAGAGCAACAATCCCCATCAGGATCACGGAACGCAGGGCAAGCGACATTGTCGTCGAATTCAAAGGCGGGAAAATCGGCGGGAGGCACGCGCACCAAATCGGGCGGAGCGGGCAAGTAGAACCTTTTCATTATAGATGACCGACCATTTCTCCGCTATTGATGCATGCGAGCCTGGGACAGACTGAGTGCACCTCGCAGTTTGTAGTCGGCATGGCGTTCTGGTTCGGAATCGATCTGATATCGACGGTGTCATCGTGTGAAGGCGAGACGTTCTTCGAAGCGCGGGCCCTCCCCTCGCTTAGGCTCGACCCTCCCGGAGGGAGGGTGTTTCTGT
>JARFQX010000859.1 GCA_029287555.1 Rubripirellula sp.
AAATCCAAGAATCTCAGCTCGAAACCCTTTTTTGTGAAGCGCTCGACCGCGAAGCGGCCGGGGAGTTGGAGTCTTTTTTTCGCGAACTAGAGGTCTCCAATCCAAACATGGCCGCAGAGATCCGTTCTCTCGTCTCGGCTCTTGGCCGGGCTGGCCGTTTTCTTGCGAAGGAGGCGGCCCCGATTCCCGCTGGGCATGAGCCAAAGTCCCCAAGCTTGATTGGTCAATCGATCGGTCCATACGAACTGTTAGAGAAGCTCGGCGAAGGTGGATTCGGCGTCGTCTATCGGGCAAGACAACGGTATCCGATCGACCGCGAGGTGGCCCTGAAGTTGATCAAGCCGGGGATGGACTCCACTCAGGTGCTAAGCCGCTTCCGCATCGAACAACAGACGCTTTCGATCTTGAACCATGCCAACATTGCCAAGGTGTTGGATGCTGGTGTCGCCGAGGATGGTCGTCCGTATTTTGTGATGGAGCTCTACGACGGATTGCCGATCACGAAATTCTGTTGGCAGCGAGACCTTCCGATCATAGAACGCCTCAAATTGTTCGTTGATGTGTGCCGAGCCGTTCAGCACGCGCACCAGAAGGGCATCATTCATCGCGACATCAAGCCGTCGAACTTGCTGGTGATGGTCCAAGATGGAGAGCCCTGCGTCAAAGTGATTGACTTCGGGATCGCCAAAGCCTTGGAAGGGGAACTGAGCGAGAACACGATCTTCACGCAAACGGGACAAATCATCGGAACACCGATGTACATGAGCCCCGAGCAGGCGAGAGTGCCGTGCATCGATGTCGACACGCGATCGGACGTCTACTCGTTGGGCGTTGTGCTTTACGAGTTGCTGTCGGGATGCAAACCGTTTGACGTCCAGCCGCATGAACCGATTGGCCTGGGTAACGCCCCGCAAATCATTTGTGATACCGAACCGGTCAAGCCAAGTGTTCGGGTGAGCACGGTTCGAAACGAAGACCAATCGACCCAGTCGGTTTCGCGCGATCCAGATCCCCGAAAGCTTCGCGATACGCTGCGAGGCGACTTGGACTGGGTGATCATGAAAGCGATCGACAGGGATCGCGACCGCCGTTACGGATCGGCGACGGAGTTTGCCGACGACATCGAGCGACATCTCAGCGGGCAACCGATTCTCGCCGGACCGCCCTCGAAAGCCTACCGAACAAAAAAGTTCATTCGCCGCAACAAAGTCGCGCTAGTCGCCGCGTCGCTGGTGTTGGTTTCGTTGGTGGCGGGGACGGGATTTAGTGAGGATTGTCGTGAGGATTGTCGTCTGATTCCTTTTTTTAAAGTTGGGCAAGGTACGCGCGGTTTTGGGGACTTCACCATCGTCTTCCGAGCCGTCTGGGGATGGGCCGCGTGGGAAACCGTCTTCGCGAATTACCAGAAGCTCGCAGCTTGCAAAAAAGGAGTCAGACGAAATAAGGAGTCGAAGTAAGGAGTTGGCAGGAAATGTGTCGGGCCTCCGGCCTTTGCTTGTCGACAAGCTACGAGCCCGGAGGGCTGGTAGATAAATTGCCAGGTTCGTCAGGACCCGGGGACTGGGGTCCTACTTCTCGATCAAGGCCCAACTCGCTGACAGATCTCGTTTTGTGCAGATCAGCACGCCGTTTTTCTGTAGTTTGATTGGTTGATCGGCGAACTGCTGGACCTCAGCGGATAATGCATGCGTCGTGGTTCGACGGTCCCGGCTGGGAATCTCCGCGGAGACCGCTGAGCACTGTCCGTTTCGCCAAAGCCGGTGTTTTCGTAGGGCTCCCGATGAACTTTTCACGCCTCCTGGCAACTCCCGCCGTTCTTGCGATCGCGAGTCTCGTTTCCGCCGAAAACTATCCGCAGTTTCGTGGTGCGGACGGCGATGCGACGACTTCGCGTGCCCTTCCGACGAGGTGGTCCGACGTCGATGGGAAAATGAGCAACATCCGTTGGAAGACCTCACTTAGCGGCGAAGGCTGGTCGCAGCCAATCGTCTGGAAGAATCGCATCTACCTGACTGCTGCCGTTCCCGCCGATGCGAGCGACAGCGACAAAGTGGGGCCGGAAGTCCACACGGGTGGATACGGGCGAGATCGGAATGATCTGGTCAACGTGACCTATCAGTATCAAGTGCTTTGTTTGGACGCGGATACCGGGAGCGAGATCTGGCGAAAGTCGGTGAAGCAAGGTAAGCCACCGATTCCTCGCCATAGCACCAACACCTATGCCACAGAGACGCCGACAACCGACGGCGAGCGAATCTACGCGTACTTTGGCATGAATGGTGTGCATTGCCTGAGCATGGACGGCGACATTCTCTGGCAGAAAGACCTTGGCGTGTACGAAATGCGTGCGGGATGGGGAACCGCCAGTTCGCCGGCGTTGTTGGATGACCGTTTGTTCGTGCAGGTCGACAATCAACAACAGTCGTTCTTAGTCGCGTTGGGTACGAAGTCTGGCGAGGAGATCTGGCGGGTTAAACGCGACGAGTCGTCTCAGTATAGCAGTCCGCTAGTGTGGAAGAATTCGCTTCGCGGTGAACTGATTGTGGGCGGCATGATCTATCGGTCATACGACCCCGCGACCGGTGATCTTCTTTGGCAGCTGGACATGAATAAAGGACGTAGTTCTGCCACGCCCGTCGTGATCGGGGACCGATTATTTGTCGGCAACGAGTTTCGCAATCGCGGTGGTGAAGACGACGGAGGCGGACGTCTTTATTGCATCAAGCCCGGCGGTTCGGGTGATATCACTCCTCCGGGTGACGCGATGTCCGGCGAATTTGTGATGTGGCGGATGGATGATTCAGGAATCCAAATGGCATCGCCCACGCATCTGGACGGCAATCTCTATTTCTTTGAACGCCGCCGCGGAATTGTGCATTGCATCGACGCGAAGACGGGCGAAATCGAGTACGAAAAACGCGTTCGTGGTGCCGGGGCGTTCTGGGCATCACCGTGGACTGATGGACGATACTTGTTCTCGCTCGATTCGAGCGGCACAACACACGTCATCGCGCCCGGCGACGAGTTTGAAGTGATTAGCGCCAACGAAGTCAGCGGCATGTCGTGGGGCACGCCCGCGATCTCGGACGGTCGAATCTTCCTTCGCACAGCCGAGGCGTTGTACTGCATCGCCAATGTGGAACACGAATGACTGGCAATCGAAAACTCCAAGTATCTCAGCAGAAGGCAACACCCGTGCGATATCTGACGCTTCTCTTGCTCATGACTCTTTCTTCCGCACACGTCCTATCCGAGGATGCCTCTTGGAACCAATGGCGTGGGCCCAGTCGCGACGGTTTCTGGCCGGGT
>JARFQX010000861.1 GCA_029287555.1 Rubripirellula sp.
GAGATACCCATTCGCTTACAGCCTTCCAAGTAACGCTAATCGAGCAACGTTCGCCTTTCGTAAGACCTATCGACAACTGCAGCGAATCCCGGCGCACTTTTGGAGATCAAGCATGACCAGCCAATCAAATCGACGCCAAGCGATCAAGTCTTCCGTTCTGACCACCGCGGGCTTCATGGCCTGGTTGTCGAACGTTTCACCTGTTCTCGCCCAACGTGCCGGCGAGGGCGAACTGGTTCCTTTCATCGACGAGCCGCGAACGCCGCCGAACCGACTTGACTGGGAAGTGCTTGACAGTTGGCTCACGCCGCAGGACCAAGTGTTCTCGGTCCAGCATTACGGGGTACCCGAGTTCGACTACGACAGCTACCGTCTGGAAGTCAGTGGCATGGTTTCGAAGCCCGTTTCGTTGACGCTCGATGAAATCAAGGCTCGCCCCAAGGCGGATGTCGTGATGACGCTGGAATGCTCGGGCAACGGATCGAACCCCGGTTTCCGGAACGCGGTCTACAACAGCCGCTGGACGGGAACGCCTTTGCTTCCCTTACTGGAGGAGTGCGGAATCGATCCGCAAGTTACCGAGGTCGTCTTCTTTGGCAAAGACACGAAGGAAGAAGTGTTGCGTCCCGGAACGAAGCGTGAATTGAAGGTCGAGGTGCCCTTTGGACGCAGCCTGTCGCTCAAAAACGCCATGCGATCCGATCTCTTGCTCGCCTACGAACGTAACGGTGAACCAATCGAGCATCGCAACGGCGCGCCGATTCGACTAATTGTGCCCGGATGGTACGGTGTGGCCAACGTCAAATGGCTGGCAAGAATCGATTGTCGCGATGAGCGTTACATGGGCCGTTACATGGGTCGCGATTACGTGACTGTTCGCGGCGAGAAGCATGGCAACGACGTCGTCTTTGTGGAAACCTCCGTCACGAGGATCAACCTGAAATCGGTCGTCGCGAGGGTGACGCGGCGCGACACGGTCGATGGAAAGGTGCCGGTCGAAGCATTCGGCGTGGCGTGGGACGATGGTACGGGGATTGCGAAGGTGGAGGTGAAGATTGACGACGGGCCGTGGCAGCCCGCCCGACTTGCCGAGGAACCCCGAGCCAAGCACGGGTGGACGTTCTTTACCGTTGAACTCGGAAAGATCGCCCCCGGCGAGCACACGGTTGTCTCACGTGCGATTGACGTCAACGGCCGCATCCAGCCGACCGAGGAAGACGATGAGATCGCATTGAAGAAGACTTACTGGGAAGCCTACCAACAGTGGCCGCGCAAGTTCACTGTCGAGGTTTGAATCAGCCGTAGGCGAGTTGTCCCCAGACTCGCATTTCTCTTCGGCAGCACCGCTGCCTCGTGTCCGCCTGGGGACAGGCGGACCTACAGCCGTAGGCGAGTCTGTCCCCAGACTCGCATTTCTTTTCGGTAGCGCCGCTGCCGCGTGCCCGCCTGAGGACAGGCGGACCTACAACCGGCGCAGCGTCTTTCCTGGTTTAGCTCCGGTGTGCTCGCCTTCGTTGAGGACGATCTCGCCATTGACGATCACGAAACGAATGCCCTCGCTGTATTGAAAGGGATCCGTGTAGGTTGATCGGTCGATCACTCGTTGCGGATCGAACACCGTGATGTCCGCATGGGCATCCTCTCGCAGGAGGCCGCGGTCGGGGAGGCCGATTTTGGCGGCGTTGAGTGATGTCATCTTACGAACGGCATCCTCGAGCCCGAGCATCTGGCGGTCGCGAACGTACACTCCCAAGACACGCGGAAAGGTTCCAAAGTTTCGCGGATGCGGGTTCCCCTTTCGCAGTGGGCCTTGAACCGCGTAGGCCGATCCGTCCGAGCCGATCGAACACCACGGTTGTCGCAGCGCGAGATTCATGTCTTCTTCGGTGTGGTGGGCATAGACGGCGCTGACCGAGCCGCCCTCCTCAAGCAGCAGGTCAAACAACTCATCAAGTGGATCGATATCCTTGGTTGCCGTCGCCTCGCCTTCGGTGCGCAACGCCATGATGCGATCCATCTTCAGCCCGTTCACACTGCTGCCACCGCTGACCAGAATCCGCGACCAATCACCGCCGACCGCGGCGAGGTGGTTGTACCAACCGGGGATCTCCCCGCGGATATCGTCTTTCATCCTTTTCCGCTCTTTCGGATCGCGGAGGCGCTCGAGAAGTTTCTCGGTTCCCCCTTCGTGGGCCCACGGTGGGATGATGCTGACAAGATTGTTGTTGCCCCGAGTGTAAGGATAGACGTTTGCTTGAACCTCGATTCCCCGGTCGCGAGCCTCCTCGATCAGGCTCACCACCTCGTCCATCCGTCCCCAGTACTTCTGGTCGGCGATCTTCAAATGAATCACATCGACGGGAACGCCAGCTTCTTCGCCAATCTTGATCGCTTCTTCGACCGACTCAAAGACTCCGGTTCCCTCGTTTCGGATGTGCGTGGAATAAATCCCCTGGTAACGAGCGACGACTTTGCACAACTCAATGATCTCGTCGGTGGTCGCCAGGGAGCCCGGCGGCATCATGACCTGGCTGGAAAGGCCCAACGCTCCTTCTTCCATGGCGGCTTCAACCAACGCCTTCATCTCTTCGATTTGTTCCGGCGTTGGATGAACAAACGATTTTCCCATCACGCATTGCCAGACGTTGTTCAATCCGACATAGGAGGCAACGTTGACGGAAACGCCGGTGCGATCCACCAGGTCAAAATAATCGGCGAGCGTCGACCACTGAGTGGTCTTGCCACCGACCTTCGCGGACTTTCGTCCCAGTTTGCCCGAATAGGGACCCGGTGAATTTCCTTCACCCAGGACTTCGGTCGTCACGCCCTGGGTCACTTTGCTCAAGGCGCGTCCATCTTCGAGCAAGAAGTAATCCGAGTGCGAATGAATATCGATGAAGCCGGGCGACACGACCAAACCGCGAACGTCGATCTCCCGCTTCGCCGGCGTCTTGATTCGCCGATCCAGCTCCGCGATTCGATCACCACGGATACCGACGTCACCGCTGAACCAGGGGTTGCCCGTCCCATCGACAATCCTGCCGCCGCGGAGAATCAAATCGAGTGGTTCCTGACCGGAAACCAACAACGGAGAAAAAGCCACCGACAAGAAAAGGCACCATCCTCGCATCGCATTCTCCTCCTTCAATCCTTGTACTTTCCCGCCGTCCGGTGCCAGGTATTGTACCCGGGTCAACCCGCACGTGCTCGGCCCTGCGACTCCCCGCACCTTGGGCCTCGTGGAGATCGTCCCATGGAAAAGAAATGCACTGAGGCGGAGAGACCGGGAGAAATCGGTTAGGATCAATCGTTCGTTAGAAAGCACATTAGCCGAAGGGTTATTCAGAGGAGCTGACCGTGAAGAGGCTTTCCACGTTCTTGTCGTTGCTGCTCTTGATGGCAGGTATCGGGTTCGGGGCTGAGCGTCCGAACATCGTGGTCATCTATACCGATGATCAAGGCTTTGGAGACGCCAGTTGTTTGAATCCTGACGCCAAGTTCCAGACGCCGAATCTCGATCGGCTGGCCGCCGAAGGCATCTCGTTTACCAATGCCCATTGCAGTGACACCGTTTGCACTCCGTCGCGTTATGGTCTGCTCACCGGTCGCTACTGCTGGCGAACCGTTAAGAAGTCCGGCGTGCTCGGAGCCGAGGCGAAGTGCTTGATTGAGGACGGCCGCACGACGCTCGCCTCGATGTTGAGAGCCAATGGTTATCACACGGCGATGGTCGGCAAATGGCATCTCGGCATGGATTTCCCAGGCGAGGCGGGAAGTCGCGATTGGACCCAGCCAGTACGTGACATGCCGCTCGATAAGGGCTTCGACTATTTCTTTGGAATCCCCGCGTCGCTCAACTACGGGGTCCTCGCCTGGTTCGAGGGACGTTACGCGAAGGTTCCGCCAACTCTCTTCACGGCGAAGAAGCCCAACTCGCGGCATGTCGACTACCGAATCAAGCCGCCGTACCAAGACACCCCCGAAGAGACGCGCCGCGCCCTCGGCAAACGCGGCATGGAAGTGGCGCCGGACTTCGTCGACAACCAATGCCTGACGCGATTCACGGATAAGTCAATCCAGTGGATGAGAGACCAGGCGGACGATGCCAAATCGGGCAAGCCCTTCTTTCTCTACCTGCCGTTGACCTCGCCCCATTATCCCGTTTGTCCGCTGCCCGAATTCCACGGGATGGGTCAGTGTGGAGGATACGGCGAGTTCGTTATCGAGACCGATCATCACGTCGGTCGGATTCTAAGATTTCTCAAAGAGTCAGGACTCGATGACAACACGATGATTGTCTTTTCCAGCGACAACGGTCCAGAGAATTCGTGGCGGCAGAGAATTCAAGATTTTGACCACCGCAGCAACGGTCCCTTTCGTGGAGGCAAACGAGATATCTACGAGGGCGGTCACCGCGTTCCATTCTTTGTTCGCTGGCCCTCGGGCGTCCAACATCCGGGCCGAAGCTACAACGGTCTAGTCTGCCAAACCGACCTGTTAGCGACCTTCGCCGAGTTGCTCGAGTGCGAGCTCGACTCGGGCGCCGGTGAGGATAGCCAGAGTTTTGCTTCGGTCTTCATGGATGCCACTTCGTTGCACCAACGCTTGCCGCTGATCAGCCACGACGCTCGCGGCAGGTTCTCGATTACCGATGGCCGCTGGAAACTGGTGATGCCGTTTCGGAAACTCGAAGCCGAGTTGTATGACCTGGCCGCCGATCCGAGCGAGTCCGACAACATCTATGCGGAACACCCCGACCGAGCGGCGGAGCTTACCGAGAAGATCACCCAGATTGTCTGCCGGGGGCGAACGACCGCGGGACCCAGCGTGCCCAACGATACTGGCTACTGGAGCGATCTCGCCTGGATGAGTTCGAGCGAGTACCCTGCGAATTGACGAATGGCAGCCCGGGACAGGCTGAC
>JARFQX010000871.1 GCA_029287555.1 Rubripirellula sp.
AGTTGCGATGGACCGCGGCATCAATTACATCGACACAGCCGCCTACTACGGTCGCGGCCTGAGCGAGTTGATGCTCGGCCGAGTGCTGCCGGAAATCCCTCGCGATTCTTACGTGTTGAGCACCAAGTTGGGGCGGTACGCGCCGCAGCACTTTGACTTCAGCGCTCGGCGCGTGGCCGAAAGCGTTGACATCTCGCTAGAACGAATGCAACTCGATTATGTCGACATCATGATTTGTCACGATATTGAGTTCGTTGACTTGGACCAGGTCGTGGAGGAAACGATCCCGGCACTGCGGAAGGAAGTGGAAAAGGGAAAAGTCCGATTCATCGGCGTGAGTGGCTATCCGATGAAGATCTTCACCGAGATGCTGGAGCGAAGCGATCTGGATGTCATCCTCACCTACAACCACTACACGCTGCAAAACGATATGGCCTTGTCGCTGGTCGAGCCGTGCCGCGAAAAAAACGTCGGTTTGATCAATGCCGCTCCCTTCTCGGCCAGGCTCTTGACCAACGCTCCTCTACCGGAATGGCACAAGGCAACTCCTGATGTTCGCCAAGTCGCGGCGAAGGCCGCCGCTCACTGCGCCGAACGGGGAAGCGATATCGCCAAGTTGGCACTGCAATACTCCGTCGCCAACAAGAGCTTCAGCAGCTGCGTGACGGGATCTGCCAATCCGGATCGCGTCGCTCAGTGGTGCGACTGGATCGAGGAACCGATGGATGAGCAATTGGTCGCGGAGGTGAAAGAGATTCTGCGTCCGATCCACAACTGGGTCTACGTGGAAGGCCGCCCGGAGAATAACGACGGGGCAGGGCAGTGAGGCAGTGGGGCAGTGGGGCAGTGGGGCAGTGAGGCAGTCGGGCCAGACGCGGCCTGAAGTTTCGCTTTTGGCTCCTTAGCTGCCGCTTCTTGTCCAATACCGAAAGGCTCGCATCGTTTGCCGGGCCGCTTCGCGCGGGTTGGGGTAGGGGAAGGCTTCGGCACAGAGGTAGCCCGCGTAGTTGATTCGCCGGAGCGCGTCGATGATGGGCCCGAATTGCAGATGGCCCAGTCCTACCGGACGACGATTGCTGTCGACAAAGTGGATATGCCCGACCCACTTGCCTCCTTGAACCAGTGCGTCGGCAACGCTCGTCTCTTCGATGTTCATGTGGAAGAGGTCGCACAACAGACGAACGTTGTCGGTGGAAAGAGACTCGAGGATCTTCACGCCATCGGCAACGGTGCAGCATTGGCGGGTCTCGTAGCGATTGAGCGGCTCATAGATCAGCGGGACGTCGTAACGGGCTGCCTGCTCACCGCCATCTTCGAGGGCCTCGCATAGGTAGCCGCGAGCGGTTTCGGCATCGCCGGTGTGGCCGCTGGGACCTTGCATCGAACCGATGATGGCCGAGGCACCAAGGGGGCCAGCCGCATTGATCGTGCCCCGCACGAACGCTCGGGCCCGATCGCGATTGGCGGGGTCCGCATCGGCCAACTGCAAGCGGTGCTTGACCCACCCCGCGCCCGTTCCCAGGGCCGCCAGCCGGATACCGGCCGAGTCCAGTCGTTTCCCGATCGCGTCGATATCGAGTGACTCGGGCGCCGGAGCAAAGATCTCCACGGCGTCGTAGCCGAGTTCCGCAGCGAAGTCGATCGATTTGTCCAAGCCGTCCCAAAGAACGAACGGGCCGCCACGAGCCTCCTCAACAAGACTTATCGTGATACAAGATTTCATCCCAACACTGGTCCTTTCCATACGCTGCCCCACCACTTGATTGTCCGGTCGTCTGCCTTCCCCATCGTCGTGCTGTCGCAGTTCCGCGATGATTTGCTTCGCCCGCTGGGCATCGGCTTCGAACGTTTGCACACTGACCATACCGGGCGCTTCAGCTCGAAATCCAGCGGTGAAGCCACCGGTGGCGACCGCCTTAATTCCCTCGTCGCGTAGCACCGAGACCAAAATGGACGCGGCAACCTCGGTCGGCCGCTGGGCCACCGTGACGAGTTTCGCTTGTTTCAAATCTTGTTCGTCGTTCGACATCAGCACACTCCCAACTCTCGCTACTCGCTACTCACTACTCGCGTGTAGGCCGAATCAAGGAGCGGAGCGACGGCGATCCGGCAATGGTTTTTGCTCGGCGTCGAAATGTTATTCGAAGCCGGATCTGCGCTTCGTTTGTTTTGGCCTATTTCCAATTCCCGGCCGCCCTAGGCCTCTCGCCTCTCGCCTCTCGCCTCTCTCAAAGCGACGGCAGCGGGGGCGCCGGTTCGGCCGGTGGGATCCATACGTCTTCAACCTCCTGTCCTCCCGCGTCTCGGCGAAGCAGCAGGTAGACGCCCCCTACGAGACCCCAAGCTAGAGTAACGGCCACGGCGACCGGAAACCAATGCAAGATGTTCGCGGTTCGATTCAACAGTGATTCCGAATCGTCACTGTACTGCAAGACGACTTCGACCACCATGACGGCCGCTGAGGCGATCCCGGATGCAAGCGCCGCGACGACGAACGTCAACACCATGCCAAGCGCCCCATACAAGAGAAGTGACAGCGGTCGGCGCAGCAGGTACTCGTAGCCTCGGCTGAGCGAATCGAGTGGATCGGGATTCGATTCGCTGGCAATCGCCGCCCAACCAAGTGGCACGGCAAAGTGCGCACCAAAGGCCAACACACCCGCAAGGATCGCGACCAATGCCATCGCGATCGCGACTGCGGTTTCCAGCCACTCGATCCTGCCCACCCACGTCCCGGCCAACCCAAGCAGGAAAACTGGCAGCGCGATCACGGCAACGCAGATGGTAGGGACCAGCGCGGCCACCCAAGCTCGTGGAACCCGTGCCGATGCTATCCCCAGCGCCTCGCGCAGACCCGCCATCGATCGCCCCGCCGTCAACAAGGCTCCCTGTCGCATCAGCAGCAGCGCGATCGGTGTCCAAACGATCAGCGTCCAAGCCGTTGCCAACAACCACCTCAGCGCCTGGGACTTTAAGGGCAGGGCGTAGATCGACGTGGGGGAAGTCTCGAAGGCAACGTCCGTCGATTCGACGAAAGGGCTGGCGACGGCCGACCATCGAGCCGAAATCTTCCGATCGCTCGGAATCTCACCAACCGCCGCCAAGATCTGTTGCTGGCCAAACCACCAAATGCCAAGGCACAAAAAAGTCAGCAAGATGCACGGTGGCGAACCGGCAAGACGAAGGACGCGCACCAGTCGCATCCAGGGAAACAAGTCGTACCATTCGCGAGTCCGTTCAAACAATCCCGACTCGGGATCGCGACGGGACCGGGAGCGGGTAGGGTGGGAATCGTCGGACCTGTTCGACACGTCGGCGTTCCAGGGCGAAAACAGTAAGCGACTCAGAGTTACCTGGCCAAGCCGAGCGAATTGTAACAGGTGCCACGGATCGGCAAGAGCGAGCTTGCCTGACGCAACGAGTGCCCCAAGGTAACCACGGCGGGACTCAAGACAAATCGGGACTCAAAACGCAGCGAGACTCAAAACGCAGCGGGACTCAAAACAGGGTGTAGATGAACGGAGCGACCGGTGAGGGGAGCAGGATCGCGGCGCCGATCAGCAGCAACGTGACCACAATGATGGGTGTCAACCACCATTTCTTGTTGTACTTCAGGAAATCGATGAACTCACGGACGATCCCCGGATCCGTTTGTCCGGACAGTTGCTCAAATTCGTCGCTCGGTCGGCTCGAATCGCTCGACGTGTCTGGTTCGGACATTCGCGGTGGCATTCCTCAATAAGTTCGAAAGTAGCTCTCCAGATCGCGCTGCTCCGCAGGCATCCAAGCTGATTTCTCATCGGCCGGCCAAACTCGGATGCTGTGTCCCCGCCAGCGAAGAAACAGACCGATCGGAGTGATCATTCCATAGTAGACCAAACCCAGCAACAAGACGGTCACGATCGCTCGGATTGGCAAGGTGATCGTCTTAAAAACCCGCTCGATTCGGGGGCGGGCCGACGGTGCGACGATCGCCACGGCGGCTGCCAGCGTGGCGATGCCGAGGAGCGTCCACGCGAGCCAGGGAGACTGCATGCGGAGGGAGACCAGGTAGGCCAGCAAACACAACGCGGCCACCAGCGACACGACGAACCAGGTTGCCTCGCGAAGCCGTCGGCGTTCCTCATCGACGCTCCGGCGAAGCTCCTCGAGGCGCCGGAGATCGAGTCCCCCTTGGTCCGATTTTCTCAGTAACAGGTTGTCGAGGACCAGCACATCGAGGTTGGTGCGCATGAAGCAGGCGAGCGCGTCGACCCACGAACAGACAATCGGCTCGTCCCGCACATTGAAACTCGTGTTGACCAGAACCGGGCAACCGGTACGCGAGTGAAACCGCTCCAGAAGTTGCCGAAGTGGCGGATTACGAACGGTATCGACGGTTTGGATCCGGGCCGAGTAATCAACGTGAGTGATCGCGGGCAGCGTGCTGCGGACCTCATGAACACGCTGCAGCCCTTCGGACGTGGTCTCGGTGGTCGCCTACCGATGAACCTCTCTCACCGGCGCCACCAACAACATGTAGGGACTCGGACACTGGGGAGCGACTTCAAAGTACTCACTGACCTCTTCGGCAAGGACGATCGGTGCAAAGGGGCGAAACGACTCGCGAAACTTGGTCTTCAGATTCAAGTCTCGCTGCGTGTCGGCTCGGCGAGCGTCGGCAAGAATGCTGCGGTTGCCCAGCGCCCGAGGACCAAACTCCATGCGGCCCCGCGCCATTCCCACCAGATCACCCTCGTCAAGGCATCGCGCCACTTCATCCGACAGCGCCTCTCGATCGGTAAAGCGACGATACACGGCACCCAGATCGCTGAGTGATTGCTCCATGTCAGCAGTGTGCAGTTTCGGTCCCAGCAGGCTTCCCCCTTGACGGTCCGGAACCACTACCTCGCGCGGCCGATTCATCAATTGATGCCAGATCAACATGGCGACGCCGAGTGCGCCACCCGCGTCGCCAGCGGCGGGTTGAATCCAGATGTGATCGAAGGGGCCTTCGCGCAACAAGCGGCCATTTGCAACGCAGTTCAGTGCCACGCCACCGGCCAGACATAGCGAGTCGAGCCCCGAAACCTGGTGCAGATGTCGCGCCGCAAGCAGCATCACCTCCTCAATCACATTCTGGATCGACGCCGCAAGATCCATGTCGAGTTGTTCAACGGGCTCATCCGGTCGCCTGGGGCGACGTCCAAACAACCGGTCCAAACGACGAGATGTCATCTTCAGACCCTGGCAATACTCAAAGTAGTCCAGGTGCAGCCGATAGGAACCGTCGGGATATATCGTGATCAGCTTGTCACGGATCAGGTCGACGAACCGTGGCTCTCCGTA
This sequence comes from Rubripirellula sp., assembly GCA_029287555.1. Lineage (GTDB taxonomy): Bacteria > Planctomycetota > Planctomycetia > Pirellulales > Pirellulaceae > Rubripirellula. Next base: position 5,329 of record JARFQX010000871.1, read on the forward strand.
GGGCGCCAAACCCATCACTTTGTATTCATCCGAGTTGACGCGGAACCCCGTGTAGTAGGTGATCGCCGAATAGAGCAGACCGAGCGAATGAGGAAAGGGAATCTGATGCGTCAGTTCAATTCGGTTCGCACGACCAACCCCCATGCTGGTCGTGGCCCACTCCCCAACTCCGTCCATCGTCAAGATTGCGGCTTCGTCAAAGGGTGACGGAAAGAAAGCACTGGCGGCGTGCGATTGGTGATGTTCGCAGAAACAGATCCGCCCCTTGTATTGTTTTCCCAGCCCGCGACGAATCTCGCGCCGAAGCTGCAACTTGGGGCCGGCCCACTCCGGCATCGCCTTGCGAAAGGAACGAAACCCCTGAGGAGCGAAGCTGAAGTAGGTCTCGAGCAGTCGATCAAACTTCAGCAGGGGCTTCTCGTAAAAGCCGACGTGGTCGACTTGGCTTGGCTCGAGCCCCGCTTCGGATAAACAGTACTCGATCGCCTGGCGGGGAAACTCCGCATCGTGTTTGCGTCGTGAGAATCGCTCCTCCTGGGCCGCCGCCACGATTTGACCATCGACCACCAGGGCGGCGGCTGAATCGTGATAGAACGCGGAGATACCGAGGATTGCGGTCATGAACGGAAGTCGATCGACAGGAGGCAGAGAACGAATGTACGGCGGGAGGACTTACGAAGTGACGACCACGCAAATAACTTAACAATCATCGACTGGTCGGCAGGTGGGGTTGCAAAGGTTTCGAGAGAAGTTGAACTTTGGTAGGCTGAGGCGTCTTGAGCATTTCTGAGAATGATGCGGCGTCCTAAGAAGAGGCCAGACACCACTAAATGAGGGTGCGCAACCGTGAAGTGCTAGTCGTGCTCGAATCAATTGACACGGTTGTTAACCTCCTTTGCGATTACGAGCACCGCTTCGCTGAGCATGAGCATGAGCATGAGGAGTTCCGCACTGTTCCACAATCGCGCACGCTTTGGCTACCTACCTCACTAGCTACCAGCGGCCCATCGGGTGGCTTTGAACCTCAGGCGAATGCCCCCATTTTCGGTTCCCATGACCAAGTTGGAAATGCTCCATGTCCGAGAGATCGATGTCTGAGCGAGAAGATCCAAGCCCCAACGAAGCGGACGCCTACCTCGTCGAACGGATTCGAGAGGGCGACACCGATGCTTGGCAAGTGCTGATCGATCGGTACGAAGGGCGACTGATGGCCTACACCGACAGTCGCATTCGCAATCGTGCCGCCAGCGAAGACATCGTCCAGGAAGCGTTGGTGGGATTCCTGATCAGTCTTCCCAACTACGACGGCAGTCGCCCGTTGGAGAGCTATTTGTTCTCGATCTGTGCCTACAAGCTAACCGATCATTTGCGCCGCGAGGGACGTCGGCCTTCGCTGCAAATGCACCGGCGAGAGAGCAGTGGCGCCGGGCAGTTCGAACCGGCCGGCAGCGAACGCGTCGCCAGCTCGATTGCTCGCAGCGTGGAAAGAAAACAAATCGAAGAAGCGGCCATCCGTGACGCAATTGCGGAACAAATCACGCGTTGGAAGAGCGGTGACGGCTGGACGAAGCTAAAGGCAATCGAGCTGCTGTTCGTACGCGGACGCGCTAACAAGGACGTTGCCACCATGCTCGGACTGACCGAACAGCAGGTCGCCAACTACAAGAGTGACTTCCAGATTCGCTTGCGTTCGATTATCAGCCGCATGAATCTCGATGAAGGAGTTTTCCCCGAGTTGGCTGACTAAAGAATCCTTCACCCTTCACCCTTCACCCTTCACCCTTCACCCTTCACCCTTCACCCTTCACCCTTCACCCTTCACCCTTCACCCTTCACCCTTCACCCTTCACCCTTCCATCTCCAACCCTCGCATCGTCCCATTGCTGGTGGCGAACTGGTCGACTTCCATGCCGACGCCCTGCAACAG
>JARFQX010000906.1 GCA_029287555.1 Rubripirellula sp.
AATCGTTTTTTCTCGGACTATCCCCTTTCATTCTTCTGTGGATTCATGCTTCGATTGTCGACCCTCCTGTTCGCCACATCGGCATGGATCATCACGACGGCGGGTTGGTCTCAGGAGGCCGAGACACGATCTCGCGACGACGGCGCAGTGGCAAGCGAAGCATCGGCTAGTGTGGAAGCGTCGAGTCGTACGCCCAGAGCGCTCTCGCTTGCAGTGATCCCCGGCGGGGTACAGCGGCACGTCGCCGGGCGATGGGCAACCCTGGCGGTCAACGCGACCAATCGGACCTCACAAGACACCGAAGAAACGAGTGTCGTCATGGTTGGGGATGACAAACGCGTTCAATACGCGCGTCGGATCTGGATTCCCGCTGGAGCCCGGCGAAACGCGTGGATGCCGATACGGATCCCCGATGATCTGTTCCCCGACCAATTGCAGCTCCCGATGACCTCGATTCACCTGGACGAAAGCGAAGAGGGGGAGTCGTTTCGGTCCAACAAAGTGGGAATGCCGTTGAGTGAGCGACAACTGCTACTTTCCTGGGACGAATCGCAAACCGCGTTGATTGCCGACAATCCCGGCGTCGATGTACGAGCGCAGCAGCGCGCCGAGGAGATCTCCAACACAATCTACGCAGGTCTGGATTTCGTCCTTCCGGGTGGGCAGGACTTGGGGTTGGTGCAGCTCGGCAACATGTTTCTGCCGCCAACGGCCAACCCCTTGGATAGCCTGGATCACATTGTCATCGTCACGGACCAACTGCTTGCTGACACCGTCGGCGTGAGTCGTCTGCGGGCGTGGCTGCAATCGGGAGGCCGCATTTGGGTGATGGCCGATCAAGTAAGTCCCGAGTCGGTGCGGGCGTTGCTGGGGGACGCGGTCTGTTACGGCGTCGTCGATCGCGTGCAGCTGAACGAATTCGAGCTGGAGCGGATTGCCGGAGTTTTTCAGCCTGCGAATGCGAGCGAGACCTGGAGTTCCGAAACGCCCGTCGATCTCCTTCGCGTGATGGTCGACACGGACGACGTTCAGTGCCGCGTTGACGGCTGGCCTGCCGCGTTTTGGATGCCGGTGGGCCAAGGCGAAGTGCTGTTTACCACGCTTGAAGCACCTGGATGGGTCCAGGACCAATCGCCGACTCAAGCACTGCAATCGGTCGCCCGTCGTTTCTTTGTCAAACGTCTTGATCCACCCCAACATACCGAGCAACTCGGAACCTATCTGAGCAAGGAAATCGGATACGAGATCCCGACTCGCGGCTTGATCGCCGCACTGCTTGGCAGCAATGTGTTGGCGATCCTTGCCGGGGGCATCTGGTTGGCAAGGCGACGGGAATTGCAGTACATGGGCCTCTTGGTTCCAGCCGCGGCGGTGCTGACCACGATCGTTTTGCTCGTGGTGGCCAACAAGAAAACGTCTGCGGTCCCATCGACGGTCGCAAGGGGCCAAATTGTTCAAGCGGCCTCGGGTAGCTCGGAAGTGCACGTCGAATCGGTTGCTGCGATCTACAGCCAGGAGGCGCGATCGCTGCCTATCGAGTCGCCGCCCCAAGCGATCGCTTGGCTGCCTCAGGACGAAGCTTTTGCGGGAATGCGAAGAATCCGCTGGGACGACAGCGGAAACTCGGAATGGTTGTTCGTCAAGCAACCACCGAACAAGGTGACGCACGCGACAACTAACGCCGTGGCCATGCTGCCCAGCGCGTGGTCGGTCCGCGGTCGCTTCACCCCCGAGGGCTTGCAGGGTCGGGTGGCCGGCCTTGACCCAAGCAAGTTTGCCGACCCGGTGGTCATCTCGGCAGCCTCACCTAATCTTTCCGTCAGCATTGATGCGGAATCGGGTCAGTTTGAAAGTGGAGAGAGCGAAGTCCTGCTGCCGGACCAGTTCTTTGACGCAGGGTTGATGTCCGACTCGCAACAAGATCGCCAAGCCCTGCTTCGCCAACTGCATGACGATGATTCCGCTTTTTTTCCAAAGCGTCCTTCCCTTTTCTTTTGGACCGACCCGGTCGATGCTGGAACAAGTTTCGGTGACGGATTCGTCCAACGCGGATGGGCGTTGGCGAAGATCCCAATCGAGTTGGAACGGCTCGAATCGGGTTCGCCCTTTCTCGTGCCTGCCAGCTTTGTGCGGATCGAAGCACATCTTGGAGAGAAAGGTCCATCAACGGTCTTCAATGCCGAGACCGGTCGCTGGTTGGAATCGATGAACCGGCCAAACGAGTCGGAACTTCGCTGTGTCGTTCCTCGAGTCTTGCTGCCGTGCGAGCTTCGGCGATGCCGCTTGGCGATGAGAATCACGGCGCCGGGTCGGACGGTCGAAATCAAGGGAATTCAAGACGGTCAATTCGAAACACTTCATCGCGTGGAAAGCCCTGCCGGACGGGTCGAGTTCGACATCGAGGATTCCGACGCATTGGCGCTGGACACCGATGGGGGATTCTTGATCGCGATTGCCGTCTCGGAGACAGAACAGGAACGAGAGCTCAAGGCGCAGCCCGCCCCATCGATTGATTCGCCGCGCGTTGCCGAAGTCAGTCGCAGCACGTGGGCGATCGAATACGTGCACATCAGTGTCGAGGGGACCACGCTTTGAACGCCATCCACCATCCCGTCCGTGAAACTTGGAGAAGCCGGTGAGCGACCAAGATGTGGTCATCGAAATCAAGGATTTGACCAAACGCTACGGCGATTTCGTCGCGTTGGACTCGCTTTCGCTCAACGTTAATCGCGGTCAAATCCTGGGCTTCATTGGACCGAACGGCGCCGGAAAGACCACGACGATCCGCATCCTGGTTGGACTGTTGAAACCAACCAGCGGATCGGCACGCATTGGCGACGCCGATTGCCTGGCCGACACGCGAAAGATCAAGCGTCTGGTTGGATACATGCCGGACGAGTTTGGCAAGTACAACAACATGCGAGTCAACGAATATCTCGATTTCTTCGGGGCCGCCTACGGAATCTCACGGCGAAAGCGGGTGAAGCGAATCGATGAGGTGCTTGAGATCGCCGGCGCCACCCACATGAAAGACCTGTTCGTCGACGCTTTGAGCCGCGGAATGCAACAGCGAGTGGCGCTGGCACGAACGATGATGCACGATCCCGATGTCATGATCTTGGACGAGCCGGCCAACGGTTTGGATCCACAGGCTCGAATCGACATGAGGACGATGCTGTTGCGATTAGCCGAGCTGGGCAAAACGCTGATCGTGACCAGTCATATTCTTCCCGAGTTGGCGCGGGTTTGCGACGTGGTGGCAATGATCACCCAGGGAAAACTGCGTGCCTTCGGGACGGTCGACACGATCATGCGCGAGATCCAGCAGCGTCGCACTTTCGAAATCATGCTGCTCATCGAGGATCGCGTCGACGCCGTCGCTGAATCCGTCGGGAAATGGCTTGATGAACACCGGTCAGACGAAAAGGCGGGGCCGAGTGAGGTGACACGAGCCCACCATGAACGAATGGTGCGGTTTTCCACCGGGCTCAGCGACGAGGAACTCGCGCCGCTGTTGGGACATCTTGTCGGCGAGGGAGCACCGGTCGCCCAGTTCCGCGAAGTGCCCACCGATCTGGAAGACGCGTTCCTTTACGTGGCCAACGAGGGGAACGAGGAATTCGGCAGCGCGCCCAGGGCATCCTCGCCGGTTCCGGACAAACAACAGGTGGCCTCTCAATGAACCCGCTGATTCGACGAGAGTTCTTCGGCATTTTGAGGTCTCCCAAGACCCTCGCCATGCTGATCACCTTAACCGCGGCGTTCTCGCTGGCGGTGCTGATGCGATGGCCGTCCGATCCGTCGTCGGTCAGCGGCCCGCAATCGATGCAGGTGTTTCGCATCTTCGGTTACGGCTTGCTTGCCGGCATCGTCTTCCTGGTGCCCGCTTTTCCCGCCACGTCGATTGTCAACGAAAAGAACAACAAGACACTGTCGCTGTTGCTCAACTCACCGCTCAGTGCATTTTCGATTTACTTTGGCAAGATGTCGGGCGTGTTTCTGTTTAGTTTGCTGGTGTTGCTTTGCAGTTTGCCCGCCTCGGCCGCCTGTTACGCAATGGGTGGAATTTCAGCCAGCGGCGAACTCGCCATGCTGTATTTGGTACTCGGCCTGTTGATGCTGCAGTACACGACGCTGGGGATGTTAATCAGTAGCTATGCGCAGACGAGTGACTCGGCGGTGCGTCTGACGTACACGGCGGTGTTGGCGCTACTGCTGTTGACCCTTGTGCCCGCGGCATTCGTTCGGGGAACGGGAGGCTTGGCCCCAGGAATCGGGATCGTCGCAGAGTGGATTCGAAATCTATCGCCGCTGCCATCCGTGATGGAAATCATGGGCCAGGGGGATTTGGGGTCGAGCGGTTTGAAACAATCGCCGTCGATCCGCGGATTTCTCCTCTGTACCTTGATCTCAAGTCTCGCGTTTGCGGCCGTAACCTTGTCGCGGCTGAACTATCGCATCTTCGATCAGGCAAGGGACCAAGGCGTGATCACCAACGAGCGAGGTTGGCTGAACCGGGCGTTTCGCAGGCTGCTCTACATCGTTGATCCACAGCGCCGAAAGACCGGGATTCCCTGGTACCTCAACCCCGTGATGGTCAAGGAGTTTCGTTCTCGACGATTTGGACGCAGCCAATGGTTGTTGCGACTGATTTCGATCTGCGCGGTGGTGTCCATGGTGCTGACATTCATGGCGGCCAGCAGCGTGACATCGTGGGGAGTCAGTACGATCGGCGCGTTGCTGGTCGTGATGCAGGTCGTTCTGGTAGTCGTGTTGACGCCGAGCCTGGCCTCGGGCCTGATCAG
>JARFQX010000995.1 GCA_029287555.1 Rubripirellula sp.
TATCGACTCTTTAGAGCGATGTTTTCCGGCGCTGTCGGCGCGCTCGTCGCGAAGTCCTTCGTCAATTCGATGGTTGTGATGAATGGTGTGGGTTGGATCGATCGCATGCTGGGCAGTCCGCCATGGTGGATGTGGATCCTGGCCGGAGGGGCGGTTGGCGGCGTTGGTCAGGCGTTGGTGATTTGGAGGCAACGCGAGAGGACCGACGTTCTTGCCAGCTGGGCCGAACAGAACGGCTACGAATACCTTGGGGTTGTCTCGCTGTCGGAGCTCGGCGATGCCGGCGGCATGAGAGTGTTTGATTCCTGGTACCAAGGGAACAATCTTCTCGCTGCTCGCAAGGACGAAGTGCTTGTCGAGATGTTCGACGTGAAGGTACGAGGAAGTGGCAGGACAAGGGCGAAGCACCCAGAACAGACCGTCACGCTGATCCGTAACGGAGTCGAAGGCCTACCCGACTTTGAAGTGCGTTCGATTCGCCTTGGAAGATTCCCGGACATGGGTTGGATGACCGTGCGCTTCGATGTGGGGGAAGCGGTGGAACGGAAAGATTCGATCACAATCAAGAGATTCCAGCAGCTGTACGCCGTATCACTCGCCACAAATCAACGTCGCACGCGCAATTCCGATCAGGATGAGTACCACGGTCTCAGCGACCTAGAGAAACTTCGCAACGTCATCTCGACGGACCTGATGCAATTATTGATAGCGAGTCCAGGATGGAACATGGATTTTCTCGGTGGTAATTTGGCGTGCTGGAAGGCAAACCGCGTGGTCCCCGTCTCGCAACGCTCCTCCACGATCGAGGAAGTATGGCAGCTGCGCAATACCTTGATCCGATCTGGAAAGTCCAAACCGCACAAAGACCTGAGATTGACGCTCGTCCGCTCGAGTGAACATCCTGCGAAGCGGGCGTTCGTTGGAGCTGTTGTCGGTGGGTTCTTCGGGACGGCGACCGCCATGTTTGCCGGTCTGTTCTGGTTTGTTTTCATTCCATTTTCGCCAAGGACGATCCCGGTGCTCTTCGGCGGGATTCTGCTGGGCAGCGCAACGGGTACCACCATCGGATTCCTGGTTGGTCGAGAAACAGCCAACAATCAAAGCTCATGAGTAGACCGAACGCAACAATAATCCTTGGCCAGATCGTACCCGCACGCTGGTCCGATTGAGGGGGCCAAGTTACCGCGGTGCATTTGCGCTCCACGCCAGGATGGATCTTTCGGTTGGGGAACGTTGATGGATGCGTGTTTGTCATCGAGGGCACGCCAGTTGCACGCGATCTGCGACTGAATTCATGGTTAGGGACGGATGCTTGCAAGGACTGGGCGCAGAGCTGGATGACCAAGTCGAGCGCCGTCGGCTAGTCTTGATCACAAATGGCACGAGCTCGGTTAGGTTGGGCGACGGTACAAGAACGCGGGATGAGGTGAGGAAAGCGTGTTTGAGGTTCTACCGCACACCGCCGATGTGGGACTCCGCGTCACAGCGGACACGCTTGGTGCGCTTTTCGAGGACGCGGGACGCGGGTTTTTTTCCCTGATCGTCGAACAACTCTCGGAGGTGCATCCGCGCGAGCAGAAACAATTCGAGCTCTCCGGTCACGATGTCGAATACTTGTTCTTCGATTGGTTGAATGAACTGCTATTCGCGTTCGAACGCGAGCAACTGCTTTTCTCGGAGTTTCGGGTGAGCATCGACTCCGGCGGTTTGCGGGCGACCGCTCGTGGCGAGCAACTCGATCACACACGCCATCATCTCACGCACGAGATCAAGGCGATCACCTATCACGGCCTCAAGGTGGTCCGCACTCCGAACGGTTGGTTGGCCGAAGTGATCGTCGACATCTGAATCCATCGAACAAGGTCTTTCGTACAAGGTTGATTATCATGCAGACGCAAGCTTTCCGTGGGCCGCTGGAGAAGGTGAACGATTACTGCTGGCGGATTCCCAAGAGCTACAAAGCGGGAATGCGCGTCGATGGGATGATCTTTGCCAGTGAGCAGTTGATGAAGTCGATTCGCAATGATCCGGCAGCGGAGCAGGTCGCCAACGTCGCCTTCCTGCCCGGGATTCAAGGGGCGAGTCTGGCGATGCCCGATATTCACTGGGGCTACGGCTTCCCGATTGGCGGCGTTTGCGCGACCGACCCGCGCGACGGTGGAGTGATCTCTCCCGGGGGCGTGGGCTACGACATTAATTGCGGCGTCCGGCTGGTGCGCACGAATTTGCACCGCCTCGATGTCCTGCCGCACTTGGACCAACTGATCGAGCAGCTTTTTGAGAACGTGCCGACGGGTGTCGGTCGCGGCGGAAGATTCACGTTCAACCCGGATCAGTTGCAATCTCTGATGGATAGCGGGCCTGCCGGATTGATCGGCCGCGGGTTGGCCACCGAGAGAGATATCGCATTCACCGAGGCCCACGGACGACTGCACGGGGCGAGACCGGATCTGGTCAGCGAGCGAGCCCTGCTACGCGGAAGAGATCAGTGCGGAAGTCTCGGCGCGGGAAATCATTTCTTGGAGGTTCAGGTCGTCGATCAAATTTTCGATCGGCAAGCAGCCGAGATCATAGGACTTCGCGAAGATCTGGTTTGTGTCATGATCCATTCCGGATCACGAGGACTCGGATACCAGGTTTGCGACGACGCACTTCGCAAACTCAGGGACGCTCCCAAGCAATACGGCATTGATTTACCGGACCGACAGTTGGTGTGCGCGCCCATTGAAAGTCCGCTCGGCCGCGAGTACTTAGGATCCATGCGCGCCGCGGCCAATTATGCCTGGTGCAATCGACAATTGTTGATGTGGCAGGCGCGCGAGGTCTTCGAAACCGTCTTGGGTCGTCCTTGGCAAGCGTTGGACATGCAACTTGTCTACGACGTGGCACACAACATTGCGAAACCAGAAGAGCACGAGATCGGTGGAGAGACGAAACAACTTTGGGTCCATCGAAAGGGAGCCACCCGTGCGTTTCCTCCCCATCATCCGGAACTACCTGATGAGTACTCCGAGATCGGGCAACCCGTGTTGATTCCCGGCGACATGGGTCGCGCAAGTTGGGTGCTGGTCGGCCAGCCGAACGCCATGCGCAACACGTTTGGCAGCGCCTGCCATGGAGCCGGCCGCGTGCTCAGCCGCCACGCCGCGGTGCGTCAATCGAAAGGACGCCGGATCGACGAAGAGTTGCGCGAGCAAGGGGTGGTCGCCAAAGCTCGAAGTTGGAAAGGATTGGCCGAGGAGCAACCCGACGCGTACAAGGACGTGGACTTGGTCGTCGAAGTGGTGCACCAAGCCGGTCTCGCCAAGAAGGTTGCAAGGATGAAACCGATGGGTGTGATCAAAGGTTGATCCGCAGGCTTAAAGTCGGTTTGAAAGCGATCGCCAGCTTCCGCGAGCACGGATCTCTTTTCAATACGGCGTGAGTATGTCGTGCTGACCACCAACGGTCGCAGTCACTCCGACCACGGTGCGGACGAGCGGCGCGGCGTCTGTTCACTCTGCGCTTTGCGAAAAACGATGACGCGGTAGGCGCCGCCCAGCGCAGCCGGCTCGTCAACAATGATCTCACAACCACACGCTTCGGCCATCGGCTCGAAGGCGCGATTGATGTCGGTACCAAATAGATTCGTGAGTCGATTGAGGAGACGTCGACCGAATGACGGTCGCTTTCCTCGCGGCAGGAACTTGTCGAAAACGACAGCACGAGCGCCCGGCTTGAGGAGCCTTAGAGTCTCGGCGAGGCAAGCCGTGCCGTCGGGGACGACACTCAAGATGAGTGCAAGCAGCGCCGCATCGAACGTCGCATCGGCAAACGGCATCTGCTGGGCATCAACCTCAAGAAGCTCGATCTGGCAGCCTTCGATCGGTAGCCTCCCCCGTGCACGAGCCAGCATGGCCGGACTCAGGTCAACACCGACTGCCTCAATGCCAAAAGGCAAAAGCGGCAGGTCGACGCCCGTGCCGACGCCGACCAGTAGGACCCGCTCGCCTTCCTCGAGTGCTAGCCGCTCATGGGCCTTCGCCCGCGCTATCCGAAACGGGGGCAAGCCGATCAGTCGATCGTATACGGGCGACCAGAGCGCATAGGTCCGGAGGTTACCGAGGTTCGTGCGTTGCATGAAAGCATGATTCTAGTCGACTCCAGCGGAGCGCGCGAGAACCCCGTGCGAGAGATGACATTCGAATCTGCGTCGACGGTGATCTCCTTGGTGGCAAATCGAGCTGTTCAGGCAGGTCCCGCCCGCCGGGCGGGACCTGCTTTCCGGTCACGACGGGTCGACTACCGGGAGCCGGCGGCTCCTTCGCTCATTGACTCCATCACCTTGTCTAGACTAAAGGTGGCCGCCTTTTGACGCGGCGGGTACTCCCTGAACGTTTCCAGGAACTTCGCGACGAAGGCCTGGGCCGGCACGAACATGAAGGCATGATCAAGCTGCCAGTCATAGAACGTATTGGATGTCTTCTGGGACCGCTCGTAGGGATCGCGACGCAAATTGAACAACAGCGGCACGCGCAGCGGAGTGAACGGATTGGCCCAAGCTTCGAAAGTAGCTTCGACTCGCTGCTCCATGAAGATCACCTTCCAGTCACGATAGCGCAGCGCCGTGAGATCCCCATCGTCGGAGAAGTAGAAGACTTCACTGCGCGGACTCTGGGTGCCTTGTGGGTCCCTTAGGTGCTCGGTCAGATCGTAGCCATCGAGGTGGATCTTGTAGTTCCGGCCGAGTGCACTTGAGGTGTAGCCGTCGAGCAAATCCTCCTTAATGTCGTCCTTGCCGGCAGCCGCCACGAAGGTCGGCAGCCAATCCATGTGGTGGACGATCCCGTTGGAGACCGATCCTGGCTTGACCACGCCCGGCCAACGGACTGCGCACGGGACGCGCCAACCACCTTCAAAGTTCGTGTTCTTCTCGCCGCGGAAAGGAGTTGCCGCAGCATCCGGCCAAGTGTTGTAGTGTGGGCCGTTATCGGTCGAATAGTGAACGATCGTGTTGTCAGCGATACCAAGTCGATCGAGGGCATCAAGAAACTTACCGATGTCCGCGTCATGTTCGATCATGCCAGCGATGTATTCATCCGCGCCCGGAAAGATCTCCTTGGCCTTCTTCATGTTTTCTTCGCTGACGTGGGTGCGGAAGTGCATCCGCGTTCCACTCCACCAGACGAAGAACGGCTTGCCGGCCTTATGTGCCCGTTCAATGAAATCGATGGCGGCGTCGGAAGTGTCGTCGTCAACGGTCTCCATCCGCTTCTTGGTCAACGGCCCCGTGTCTTCAATCTTACCGTCGGCGGTGCTCTTGATGACGCCACGCGGACCAAACTTCTTTCTGAACTCCGGGTCGCTCGGATAGTCGGGGTGCTCGGGTTCTTCCTCCGCGTTGAGGTGGTAGAGGTTGCCGTAGAACTCGTCGAACCCGTGGTTGGTCGGCAAATGCTCATCCCGGTCGCCCAAGTGATTCTTGCCGAATTGACCCGTGGCGTATCCCTGGTCCTTCAAGAGAACCGCGATGGTCGGATCCTCAACCATCATGCCTTCTTTCGCCCCCGGCAGGCCCACCTTGGAAAGACCAGTGCGAAATACGCTTTGCCCCATGATGAACGATGAACGGCCCGCGGTGCAGCTTTGTTCGCCGTAGTAATCGGTAAACAGGATGCCCTCTCGGGCAATCCTGTCAATGTTCGGTGTTCGGTAGCCCATTAGGCCCCGCGTGTAGGCGCTGATGTTGGACTGGCCGACATCATCACCCCAAATCACGAGGATGTTCGGCTTTCGATTTTGTGCATGCACGGTTCCGGTCACACTCAGGCTCAATGCCGTGAGTAGACCAACGACAAGAAATCGCATAGGGAAGCTTCCAAAGAGGGGAAAGTTGGGCGAATTGAAACGCCGTGAGCGTCCGGATTATGGCAGAGCCGAATCGGATTGCAAGATTATCTCCAGTAATCATAATTACCGGACGATTCTTAATGGGAATCGATTGATTGCTGCGTTTCATCGTAACTCTTGGACGCGATCGGATGGAGATTCGGGACCTAAAGCACTTACTGAGCCTGGATCAGCATCGTCATTTTGGTCGGGCAGCGGAGGCAGTTGGGCTGAGTCAACCGGCGTTGTCCAAATCGTTGCGACGGTTGGAGCAAGATTTTGGAGCGAAACTATTCGACCGCTCTCGTGCTGGTGTCGCGCCGACGGCGGTCGGCCAAGAAGTCATCCGACAAGCCCGCCGATTGGTTTCCGATGCGGAACAGATGAAACGCACGGTCGATCAAATGCGAGGGATCGAGATCGGTTCGATGAGCGTGGGGTTGGGTCCCGCAATGTCGGAGTCATTTGTCACCGCTGCGATCGCACGAATCGCCGATCAACATCCCCGAGCAAGAATGAGCATCCGGGTCGACCATTGGCAGCAGTTATCAGATTGGCTGCTCAGCGGCGAGCTTGATCTGTTCATTGCGGATATCACGGCAGCCTCAAAAGACTCGCGATTGAGATGTACGCCGTTGCCGACCGAGCAGTTCGTTTGGTTCTGCCGCCGGGCCCATCCGCTAGCGGGAAAACGGAGTGTGAGTCGCAAGGACATGGTCGAATATCCGCTTGCAACTCCCAAGATGCCCGACTGGGCGAGACGTTGGTTCGCCGAAGAAAATGGCAATGAGCCACGTGAATCGCGTTCGGGCTCGGTCGCGACGATCGAATGTGAAAACTATTCGATGCTCAAACGGATCGTGCTCTCGAGTAACTGCATTAGTGCGGCATTGCCGAGCACGATCGAGTCAGAACTGGGCGCGAAGACGCTCTGCGTGCTTCGGCTCAAGGCCCCGAAGCTGAAAACGACGGCAGGGATCGTACAAATCCGCGACCGCACACCGTCGCCACTTGCCCAAGCCTTGACGTCCGAGATCTTGCGATGTGCTTGACGTGCTTGGACTGTCCGCTAGCAGATGCGGGGGAGTTGCTCACCGATTGGGATCGTGATCACGCGCGACGCGCCAATGCTGGTTCTGGCGACGACGATGCCTGGATGTTCGGAGACGACTTTGCCGATCACGGCCGCGTTGGCGCCGTCGGGTTGTGAACGAATCGCAGCCAAAACCTCCTCCGAATCCGCTTCCGCAACGACGCACACCAACTTTCCCTCGTTGGCGACCAGCAGGGGATCCAATCCGAGGATCTCGCAGGCCGATTGCACCATTGGTTTGATCGGAAGACGTGACTCGTCGATAACGATGCCGCACTTTGACGCGCTGGCAATCTCATTGAGGCTCGCCGACAAACCTCCTCGAGTGGGATCACGCAGCACGCGGATCGCTGGACTTGCTTGGATCATTGCGGCGACCATCTCGTTGAGCGACGCTGAGTCGCTTTCGATGGGTGATTCAAACTCGAGTCCCTCTCGGACACTCATGATCGCCATGCCGTGGTCGCCGAGCGTTCCGCTCACGATCACCAGGTCGCCGGGTCGCGCACGCTTCGGCCCGATCTCGACCCCCTCACCAACGACGCCGACTCCCGCAGTATTGATGTAACAACCATCGCCTCGAGCTCGCTCAATGACCTTGGTGTCCCCAGCGATGATCGAAACCCCGGCTCTCTTCGCAGCAGCACCCATGTCGTGGGCGATGCGCTGCAACTGCTCAATCGGAAAGCCCTCTTCAACAATGAACCCCGCACTGAGATAGAGCGGCTTGGCACCACTCATCGAAATGTCGTTGACGGTTCCGTTGACAGCCAAATCGCCAATCGAGCCTCCGGGAAAGAACAGCGGCTGGACGACATACGAGTCCGTTGAAAACGCAAGTCGCGTCGCATCGACCGGAAAGACGGTCGAGTCCGCCAAGTCGACGAAAGGGTGACCTCCGAATGCGGGAAGGAAGAGGTGTTCGATCAACTCGGACGTGAGTTTTCCCCCGCCACCATGCCCCATGATGACGTTTGGATAATCCTGAAGAGGAAGGGGACAGCTCACTCCATCGAAACGGATTTCCGCCGGCGCATTCTCGCTCGGACCGCGGTCGGTCGTCTCAGTCTGCCGGCCGTTCACTTAGCTGCCCCGCTCGTGGCCGCGGAATTCGGGGGTGTCAACTGGACGAAGCGACCATAATTGAAGTAGGCCGCGCACGCGCCTTCACTCGAGACCATCGTAGCGCCGAGCGGATTTCGTGGCGTGCACTCCTTTCCGAACGCTTCGCACTCATTCGGTTTGATCGCGCCTTTGAGCACGTCGCCCGCACGGCACAGCGCCGATTCGCAGGTCTTGATTTCGGAAACCGTGAATCGTCGCTCGGCGTCCAAGTCGCGGTATTCCTCTCTCAAGGCCCAACCGCTCCTGGGGATCGTTCCGATTCCCCTCCAGCCACGATCGGTCACCTCAAAAACTTCTCCGATGACCGCCTGGGCGACCAAGTTTCCCTGTTCGCAGACAACCCGTCCGTAGGCATTCTCCACAAACGCTTCACCGTTTTCCAATTGACGGACGGTACGTCGGATACCTTCGAGCAGATCGAGCGGTTCGAATCCCGTGACGACGATCGGGATCCCGTATTGGCGGCAAAGACTGGGATACTCGGCGAACCCGGTCACACAGCAAACGTGTCCGGCTGCGAGAAACGCGTTCACTCGATTCCCCGGTGAATTCATGATCGCTTCGATCGCAGGTGGGACGAGCACGTGCGAAACGAGTGCCGAGAAGTTGTCAATCCGCTGTTCCCTGGCAAGCTTGATCGCCATGGCGTTGGCGGGTGCCGTCGTTTCAAAGCCAATCGCCAAGAAGACCACTTCGCGCTGCGGGTTCTCTCGGGCAATGCGAAGGGCATCGAGCGGTGAATAAACAACTCGCACATCACCTCCCGATCCTCGAATCTTGAACAAGTCGTCCTTCGATCCGGGCACACGCAGCATGTCCCCGTATGAACAGAAGATGACCTCTGGGCGGCTGGCGATGGCAAGCGCCTTGTCAATCACTTCCAACGGTGTCACGCAGACCGGGCAGCCGGGCCCGTGAATCATTTCGATCTGGTCGGGAAGGATCTGATCAATTCCGTTTCGGATGATCGAATGCGTTTGGCCACCGCAGACTTCCATGATCGCCCAGGGCCTCGTTACCAGGCGCGCGATCTCACGGGCGAGAGCCCTCGCCTTGTCGCCGTCCCGATATTCGGTCAAGTACTTCATGTCGATCTCAGGCGTGAGGTTACGGTTGCCCGACATCACCGGGTTCAAATTCCGTCTCCCGCAAGTCAGCCAGCTCTTCCTCGAGCAGACCCAGCGACTCGAAGGTCTTGAGCGTTTCCTCGGCCGTCGCTTCGTCGATGCGGCTGATCGCAAAACCGACATGCACGATGGTGTAGTCGCCGACCTGAATGTCGGGCAGGTAGGCAAGGCAAACGTTCTTGATCACGCCACCAAAGTCGACCTTCCCCATGCGAGTCCCGTTGTCCTCGAAGATGCTCTCGACTCGACCCGGTACAGCAAGACACATATTGATTCTTAACCTGTTGATTCTAATCCTGGTTCATGGATTCAATCATCGGGCGACAGTCCCACAACATGACTCGGTTGTTTCCCGAGTCGGCAATGGCGAGGGTGCCCTGATGGAAACAAATCCCATACGGCCAGCATAGCGTATCGGCGCTCACCGATTCCCAACGATTCTCGCCGCTGCCAGCAAAGTCTGTTTGTCCAGCCACATCGAATGCGGCCGCGCGACATGTTCCGTCCAGCGGGATCCGCCAAAACAGGATACGGTTATTCGCGGTATCGGCCACGGCCAGGACATTTCGAAACGATGAGACGGCATAGGGAAACCGCAATCGCCGAGCACCCTGAACATCGTAAGGGAACTCGTACGCGGAGACGAAATCTTTTTGGCCGATCACGCAATCGGCCGGGGCGTCTTGTTGTGGGTGTCGGTTCCATCCCAGCACCCGGTGGTTTCCCGCGTCTGCGACGAATAACCAATCGTCGACTCCGGCAAAATCATGGGGCCAACGAAACGAGTTGGCGGCGACTGGTCCCCCGCGGTTCTCGTCGCCAGCGGATTCCTCGCTTTGCCCGAGCATCCAGTCCGCTGGCTGATCGGGTTGGGGCAGCCCATCCCAG
Organism: Rubripirellula sp.; assembly: GCA_029287555.1. Classification (GTDB taxonomy): domain Bacteria; phylum Planctomycetota; class Planctomycetia; order Pirellulales; family Pirellulaceae; genus Rubripirellula. The sequence goes on from JARFQX010000995.1 coordinate 10,102, forward strand.
ATTAGAACACGCCGATTGCCAGTATCGGTCACGTACAATCGCTGTTTGATCCAGGCGATCCCATAAGGCCAGTACAAGCCTTGCAGCGAACGCTTTCCGCCGCGATTCGGATCGGATTCCCTGAGGCCGGCTTGCCCGATTGCGTAGTCGGGCGGTGTGTCGGACGTGATTGGAATCTCTTCCCAAACCAGGACACGGTGGTGCCAGGCGTCGGCAACTAGCAATCTTCCTTCCACGACGATCACACCGGTCGGAAGATGCAAACCGTTCTCGGGACCGCGGCCGCCCGCCGCCGGTCCTTCGCAGGTGAAACTTGGTTGTCCCAGAACGACGTCGGCCAGTGCCTGGTCGGTCTCGGGAATCGAGTTCCAGATCAGGATTCGATGATTCCCCGAATCGCAAACGATCAACCTCTCGTCATCGAGCCAAACACCGCGGGGCGCGTACATCGTCGATGCCGAAGGATGTCCGTCGGGAAGAGCGAGACCGAACGGTGACTTCGCACCGAGCCATCGCTGGGGCACACCAAGGCAGGACGCCTGCACCGTGGCCTCCGAAACGGCTTCTTGCGGGCGTCGTCCCGAAATGCTGACGGTCTTCATCTCCGCGGGCACGCCGGATTCAGTCCCCATGGGCGTCTACCTCCATGACCGTCTACTCCGGGCGTACGAGAATTCGATTATTCTCAATTCGAAGCGGAAAGGATTCGAGTTGGCACTGCGGCGCCGAGAGGCACTCCCCCGATTCGCTGTCGAACTGGAAGCCGTGCCAGGGGCAGGTGATGGTTCCCGACTCGAAATCAACGAGTCCACCATCGAGCGGAAGTCCCTGGTGCGCGCACGCATTTCGATACGCACGCACGCCTTGTTTCGACTTGATCAAGAGAATCTTGTGCTCCCCGTCCTCAAACGCGTAGGGCCTTTCCTTGTCCAACTCGGTTGCCATGGGTCCCTTGACCCAGCCACACGATTCTTCAACGCTGTTCTCTTCTTCGCTGTTCGAGGGTGCCTGCAACTGAACGAGATTCGCGGGCTCGTTTGGAATCACTTCGACTCGTTCAATTTCCGGTACATGCTCACGAAGTGACTCCTCGACGATGTTTCGCAGCGTCGCCGCGGACATGGAGCATCCGTTGCAATTACCGGAGAGTCGCACGTACAGCGTGTTGTCCTGCAAATCGACAAGCGTGACATCGCCGCCATGAGATTGCATGTAGGGGCGAACCATCTCGAGAACACGCGTGACTCGGGTCCTTGGATCGGCTCGGACCAGCCCGTGCATCGTGAACAGCGCGTAGACCGCCGGTTCGTCCAGCAACTCGAACAGGAGTTGTTTTCCCGCGGGGTCCTCTTTGAGCTTCCTGACCATGTGCGTCAAGCCGACTTTGTGAAAGGCCTCAATGGTGGACTTCAGCGCCATTGCCTTGGCTCGCACGTCGGACGCGAGTGATTGTACTTCAGCAATGGCCCCGTCGACTTGCCTCGCCAAATGCTCCAGGTCATCCGAACTCGTGCTCGGCGACTGGGGGTCGCTCGCGGAAGCTTGACTTGTCATCAACTTTTCTCCAGTTCAAACCGGCTGGTAACCCGAATGCTGCTCCAGCGTTTCGACGGTTTTTTGCAGTAGAAGTTCGGCAAACAGTATTTTTGCCAGCGCGATCAACGCTGATTCGACGGTGCCTGCTTCGACGTCGGTTACGCGCCGTTTTGCGAGCGCTTGCAGCACGAAACAGGCGCCCTCGAGATTGTTGAGCAGGAAATCGTCGAAGACGGCATCGGTGAACTGGCGGAGCCAAACGCCGTCGGCCTCGGGATCCTGTTGAACGCTCTCGAGCGCCTTGTCCGGACCGCGGAAGCGCTCTTCCAGCCGAGTGACAAACCTCTCGGTCGCCGTTTCCAGAAAGAAACCGAACTGTTGTTGTTGATAAAGTTCCATGAGAACTAATTCGCTGATACCTGCGGGGATGCGGCGTGCTGGTTCATTCGCTGGTTGATCTGATCGACCAGGTCGCGTGCCGACTCGGCCTCCGCGGACTGATCGTACCAGTGAAAGAGCTTGTAAGCTTCCGACAGCTTCTCGATGGCAGGCTTAAAGATACCTAAATGAGCGAGCGCATTGGCTTGATTCAGTAGTACCGTGGCATAGGCAACCGGATCCTTTTCGCGAGTACGAACGCGTAAAACGTCCTCGTAAATCTCGACTGCCCCAATCAGGTTGTCCTCCGGGTGAGAGGTGGGGACGTGTTGCAGCGCATTGGCCAAATTCATGCTGACGGTGGCCCACATGTCCGGATGATCCTCGATCGTGTAGATGCCCAGGGCATGGCGAAAGGATTGGATCGCGATTCCCATTCGAAGCTGGTCACTCGTTTCCGTTGCCGGCATCGATAGATAGGCGAGGCCCAGGTTGTTTTGGAGCTGCGCGAACCAATCGGGATGCGATTGCTGTGTGATCCCATCCTGCAATGCTGTCTGGTAGGCGCGGACGGCTTCGAGCAACGTGGCGCGTTGTCCGTTTGCCGAACTCTGAAGGGCCATGCCGAGTCGCGTGTGCAAACTCGCTACAAACGTTGGCAGTTTGCAGGGACCGGCGAGCCGGATGGCTTCGCGGTAGTGCATCGTCGCCAACGCGTAGGAACTTCCGCCCATTGAGAAAGCGAGGTCCGCCTTTTGGGCAAGCAGGATCGAGGCGAGTAGAGGCGACGCAGCGCGGGCCGCCTCCACCGCGTCCGTCAAACAACATTGAGCGCGCTGGTTGTCTTGATTCTCCATGGCTTCAGCGGCCCGTGATGCCAATGCGAAAGCCAGCAGTTCGCCATCGAGTGGCAAATCCCGCGGGAGACGGTCCGCGATACCGTGGCTGTAGGCAACAACATCGAGCAAAGCGGCGAGCTCAACCGGCAGTCGCGGGTGCAGCGACCGAAACTCGGCTGAACCTGGCTCGAGCACAAACCGGTTGTACGCAGCGAGCGGCGAATCCGCGTCCGAGAGGAGTTCGATCGCGATCTTGATCTCCCCGCGCGCCGCTCGAACGAAGAATTGCCACGGCTCCGGCACGGGAACATCCAAATCACCCTCGAGAAGGCCTTCCAGCACGCCCCGATCGTCGTCCACTTTCGGAAGCAACAGGTAGGCGGCGGATGATGGAAAGATCCCGATCGGCTGTGGACGAACCTCAATCATCTGTCCAGTTGTTTTCCCACGTTTGCAGTTTGGAAGACGGACCAATCGTCAATTGCCGCACTCTTCAGTTGCCTCGCACGTCAATTGCCGTTTTGAGTGCGAACGTTTCGATTGGCGGATCTTTCGATCCACGATGCCGCGACGTTCGCCTCGGCTTCGGTCCCATAGTTGTTGATCTGTTTCCACTCATTGGCCACGGGGTGGTGCTCGTCGGTTGGATCCCATGACTGCACGTTCAACATCACAAGCCACCGACCCTTGTCCTGGACGACGCGGGTCATTGCGGCGAGTGGTATGAACCGCCGCTCCGGTTGCGCTCGGCGATCCCCCGCACTCTCACCCGATTCGTTCATGACGGATCCCATTCTGCCTCCAGTCGCAGCCCGCCGACGTCGTCATCCCAGATCGCACGGTAATTCCCGACCGGTATCTGAAAGTCAAAGACTTCGGAGATTAGCAGGCTGCGATCGCCCCGAACGTTTCTCTGTTTTAGCATTAAACCGCCGGCTGCGGCGCCGCGCGTCGGCAGCAGCCAGAGTGAGTCGTCTTTCCAGAGGGCCAAGAGCGTATCTTCCGGAAAGAAGTGTTCCGCATCCTCTCGGCAAATCCTCAGGTAACCGCCCGCCGTCAACTCTAGACGCATCACGGTCCGAGACGGGGATTCACGCGTCGGCTTGGTCACCTGGCCACTCATCCGCGATCACCAAGCGTGGCTTGAACTCGGTCCAGAATTCGCGTGACCAGATGATCGACCGCCGCGTCAACGGACGCCGAAAGAGGCTGGCCGATTTCGAACTCGGCACCCTCGACTAGAAAAACCGTGACCTTCTCGGGGTACTCATCTTTCAGCAACCAACGACCAAACGCGATCGCGTGGTCCCAGCGAAAGGCGTGCAAATTGATCCCATCGAGAGGCGGCAGTTGTTCGACCTCGGTACCGGGAACCTCGAAGATGGCTCCGGGCGTGCTTTCCGATCGACACGCGTCGACCAGGATAACATGTTCAACGCCACGCATTTGAAACGCGACGTCCATCCCTCCCGTCCCGCCATCGGCGCACCGGACATGATTGGGCAAACCTTTGTCCCAAATGCGGCGGATCAACACCGGACCGACTGCATCGTCACCTCGAAGCAGATTCCCGCAGCCGATGATAAGCGTGTGAACGTCGCCGACACCCGCGTGCGAGTGGGTCACCGCTGCAACAGATTGCTCGGAGTCCATGGTCATGATGCGGTAAGGTTCATGTTCTTGGTGTTAATTCGCGTCCCTTCGTGGCCCCATTTCCCGGCAGCGAACATAGGGTTTGGCCACGAATTTTCACGCATCAGAACATTGGCAATATTCTTCTTTCCATTCTTTCCGTTCACGTCCTTGGTGTTCATTGGTGTTCCTTCGTGGCCCCATTCCCCGGCAGCGAACATAGGATTGGGCCACGAATCTTCACGAATGGTCACGAATCAGAACGTTGGCGGCATCCTTCTTTCCGTTCGCATTCTTGGTGTTCATTCGTGTCTCTTCGTGGCCCCACTTACCGGCCCCGACTTCCGCGCCCCTGTGAACTTTCCCTTTTCCCAACACGCTCTAGGAACCCTCGCCGACACGGAATCTCGCCAGTTCCCTGCCCGTCTTCCCGTCATACGTGTGAACGGTGCAGACCAGACAGGAATCGTAGGATCGCGCCACATGCCCCATCTCGACCGGGTCGGATGCATCCTGGATCGGAGAACCGATGAAAGATTGCTCCATTGGTCCGTGTACCTGATGAGCATCCTGAGGACCGATGTTCCAGGCGGTCGGGGTAACGACCTGGTAATTCTCAATTCGACCATTCTCAATCACGATCCAATCCGATAGCGACCCTCGCGCCGCTTCGGTCGAACCGAATCCCTTGCCGGAGGAAAGTTCCTTCGGCTTGGTGTAGAACTTGTCATGCAGGTCGATCTCGCTGAGCCACTTCTGGGTCAACTTGTAGTACTTACAGGCTTCGTGCATACGAGCCATCACACGAACGAGCACGCTGGGCCCCTCTTTTTGAACCGCGTCCAAGAAGAGCGGGTCGTAATCCTGGTGCTCGGCCGCATCGGGTCGGCCGGCAACGACCTGTCGGGCGAGCGGACCTGCTTCCAAGGGAATTTGACCTTTTCCTTCGACCTCGTAGCGTGGCGACTTGGCCCAACTGTACTTGCCCTGTTTGCGACCCTCTTGCGGATCAACGGGGTCGGTAACACCTTCCCAAGGATGCAGGTAGGTATCTCCTTTGAAAAAAGAGTGTGCGGTGGACTCACGAACTCGAAGATGATCGAAATCATGGAACTGTTCGCCGTCGTAGACACCCGAGCGATTGATCAGCGCGGCGTTGCGTCCTTCGATGGTGGGATTCTCGTAGAGTTCGGGTTGGAAGTAAGTTCCCGTGGCGAGAAACTTGCCGCATCCATGCCCAAAGCGATCGAGTCCGGCCGCTTTCGAGAAACGCAGGAATAAACCGCAATCCGAATTGCGCTGGCTATCGTTCTCGTCGGCCCAGTTCCAGACGTCTTCCCAAGACTTGTTTTCCAACCAGCGTTCGATCGAGCAACCCAACCAGGTCTTTTCGAGCCATTCACGCTTCCAGTAGTCAAGAATCGCAGTCGCGCGGGTCACGTCCGCCAGGTTCGGACCACACATGACGCCGCCGGGAATCATGAAACTGGAATGCGGCCATTGGCCACCAAAGATTGCATACACTTCGACTGGTTTGCCCGATAGCGTCACACCTTTTTCGTACGAGGTGCCGACAAAGGGAGCAAACCGACGGACGACTTCTTCGTATTCGGGGAGGTTGGCGTAATTCTTGTTTGTCAGATCGATGGCGAACAGGGCGTAGAACCAGCGTGGGATCGACTGCAGGGTCTCGCAGGCCTGGGCGATGTTCCGAACGAGCGTCGCATTGTGAGGCACGTGGGTCTGCCACGCCGTATCGAGGGCGTAGCAAGCTTTGTAGAGGTGACTTCCACCACAGATTCCACAGATGCGCGGGGTGACAATCAATCCGGCCTGTGGATCTTTACCTTTGAGAATGATCTCGAACCCGCGAAACATGCTGGCTTCGGTCCACGCGTCGGTCACCACACCATCGGTAACTTCGATTCTCAGATCCAAGTCGCCTTCGACGCGACCGAGGGGACTGATCTTCATGGGGGTCGCAGTGGCCATGATCAAACTCCCGATAAGCCTTGAATGTCGAGCAGTAGGGTTGCTGAAAATGCGGTCAATGCCTTGGCACCAGCGATCGTCCAGTGGGATACCGGACCCGCCGCTGTCGCTTCACCTTCGCACTACACAACGAAAATGTCTTCTTTGGACCACTGTGGCGCGGCGACGCGTGCGGCTGCGGCGTGTGCCATGTAGGTCACGTGGTCGGTACCTTCGGGGACGTCCTTGGGGATCACGTCACCGATCTTCTGGGTCTTGAATACGGTGCCTGGCGCCAAGTCGTAGAAGGGAAATTCGGGCTCGGTGCAGCCCAGACAAGGCATGCCCGATCGAGTCTTAGACGACTGTCGGTTCCACAGGATCCGATTACAAGGCGAATGCGTCATCGGGCCCCGGCAACCGAACTCATAAAACAGACATCCCGTTCGAGTTCCCTGGCCAAACTCCACCGTCGACTGCTTGTATTCAAAGAACTGAGTTCTCGTGCAGCCTGTTTGCGTGAAGGTCTTGAAGAAGGTCTGCGGTCGTTGAAGATCATCCAGGGCGATGTCGTTGGCACGTCCGCTGGCAATTGCTACCAGGATCTGCGTCACCCAATCCGGGTGGCAGGGGCAGCCCGGGATGTTGATCACCGGCAGACCCCATTTGGACTTGAAATCGGGTCCAAGAAACCCGCCATGCGACCGCTTCAAGTACTGAAGACCGATGCTATCGGATGGATTGGGGGCATTGGCGGGGATGCCACCCCAGCAGGCGCAGTCGCCCAGCGCGACCACGGCGTTGGCTTGCGACGCCAGTTCGCTCACCCAGTCTTTCATGGGACGCTCGGCGAACATGTTGAAGCGGCCCGTTCCGCCAGGCCCCATAATCACCGTTCCCTCAAAGACGAAGATGTCCAGTGGCCGATTACCCGAAGCGATGTCCCGAAGCATGTCCTGGACGATGTCGCCCATGTCCATCCCCAGCGAGGGATGCCACAGCACGTCGATTCCAAAATCGGTCACCAAGTCGCAGGCGCTGGGTTCTTCCGCGTTCAAGAATGACATGGTGTTGCCGCTGCAAGCACCGCCTTGAAGCCACAGTAAAGATGCCATGGAACACTCCTCGATCAAAAACTCAAAGGCCGGATTTCACCAGCGCACCACAAACAAGGATTGCCAAACCGGAAATCGCGTGACCGAACCGGTGCAGGTCGGGAAATCGAAGCGCGCGTAAACCGAAAACCATCAACATCACCGCCGCGACCATGGTGCCCAAGGTTGCCATGGTGAAAGCGGCGACCACCAACATGATCGTCGTTAAGTCCGATTCAGCGGCCGGGTACATCAACAGCGGAATCAACGCTTCACACGGACCGAATACAAAGATCAAGAAAAGAACCCATGGTGTGATCGCGTAGCCAGGCGATTGTTCCTCGCTATCGTCCGCATTCTGTTCGATTTCCACCCCGCGATGCAAATGTTGGTGGGCCGCGGCGTGACGATGCGGATGGCTGTGGATGGTGCCGTCAGCGTGAGCGTGCAAATGGGTATGCCGCGTACCCCGCGCGGCGTGAACCAATCCCCAGGTCAAATACGCCATCCCGAAACCGATCAACAACCAAGCCGCTCCTTCAACGCGAAAAGCTTCCAGTGCCTCCAGCCGAAACAGGGCGGTGCCCAACAGCAAGCCGATCGATCCGATCAGCAGGGAACCGAGCACGTGTCCGAAGCCACAGAGCGACGTGACCACGACCGTCTTCTTCGCCGACCACCGATTGCAGCGCGCCATCGCCACGAAAGGGATATAATGGTCGGGACCTAGCACGGTATGGAGAAAACCGACCGAAAAGGCGGTGGCAACAAGAAGGTTGACTGTGTCGGTCACGCCGATCGCGTCCTTTCCGCTTCGCGAAAGTTTCGCAGACTATCCCATCTTCTTTCGATTTTTTGCGGTTCTCATTCGGATTGAAATAGCATCTTCATGCCATTGTTCGCACTTTCCGTTGTGCGAGGATTGGTCAAGTGGAATCGTTCGGGAGGGAAAGCGCATTGCCCGAAACGAGTGGATCGCCAGGAACTTTTGCGCGAGTCTGGAGTTTTTCAATGTCCACGGTCGCAAGCGAATCGTCCGCTGCGGAGCAGTTGCAGCAACGCCTCAACGATCCGAAGGTGGCTGAAGGGCTCAATCGGCTGCTTGACCGACTTGATGTCCTGGCGTTTACCGTAGAGTCGTTGGACGGAATGATCAGTCGAGGTGAGGTGATCATCGATTCGATTACCGACACCGTTGGCGACGTTCGCAAGGCGGATCTTGGTCCGGCAAAAGATCTGCTCGAGAAAACGCCGGAGATGATCGAAACTGGCACTAAACTTGCTGGCGTCGCCTCCACCGTCGATTTCGATGAGCTAGCCCGGTCACGTGTCTTGGAGCGGATCTCCGATCCCGAGGTCCTGGCTTCGTTGAATCAGTTGCTCGACCGACTGCCCCTGGTCGCTTTTCTGCTCGAGTCGCTCGAAGGCTTCATCGCCCGCGGTGAAACGATTGTCGAAAACCTTGCTGGGACGGTCGCCGAGTTGAAATTAGGCGATCATCCCATCGATTTCGAGGCCCTTACGAGTGTCGTGGAGGTGCTTCCAAAGTTCCGTGAAGCAGGGGAACAGCTGATCGATTCCGGGCTCGCCGATGACCTGCCCAAGATCATCGATGCCGGAGTGGGGATGGTGGAGTCCGGGATGCTGGACCAACAAGTGGTCAATGTGCTGGGCACGATCGGAAAACAGGCAGCCGATACTTACGTTGAGGTTGCCCGACAACCGGTTGAGCCAATTGGTGGCCTCTTTGCGACGCTCAAAGCCACCAAGGATCCCGATGTGCAGAAGTCGATGGGGTTCTTCTTTGCCTTCGCCAAGGCATTTGCCAAGCATCTCAAGTAGGTCGTCGATGCACGAGCTCTCAATCGCCAACCGTTTGGTTGAAATCGCCTTGGAAGTCGCCGAGAATGAAGGTGCGGAAGCGATCGAAGGGGTGACGGTTCGCATTGGGGCGCTGTCCTGTGTTCACAACCGGGCACTCGCGTTCAGTTTTGATCTGGTGACGAAGGATACCCCCTTGGAAGGCGCCGAGCTTCGAATCATCGACGTGCCGGTGAAGGTCTTCTGTGTCGCGTGTGACCGTGAAGTGGAGCTGCCCGGGATCCAACGGTTTCGCTGTCCGTTGTGCGATACCCCGAGCGGGGACATCCGCCAGGGCCGAGAGCTTGAGATTGAGTCGATCGAAATCCGAGATGCCGACAAAGCGACCGCAGAGCCCTAACGAATCATGGATCTGACGAATCATGCTTGAACCAAGAATTCTCGAAGTCCGCACCAAGATTCTCAAGAAGAACGACGAATTGGCGCGGAGCATGCGCGAGCAATTCGTCGATGCTGGCGTCCTGGTTGTGAATCTTGTTTCCAGTCCCGGGACCGGGAAGACAACGTTGCTGCGAGAAACACTGTCCCGTTTTGTGCAGTCCGGAACACGAGTTGCCGCGATCGTCGGTGATCTCGAAACCGATAACGATGCGCAGCGGTTGATGCAAAGCGGCGCACCGGTTCGTCAGATCATGACGCACGGCTGCTGCCACCTCGAAGCGGACATGGTTCAGGAACATCTTCAAGGATGGACCGTGGAGGACCTCGAGTTCTTATTCATCGAAAACGTCGGTAACCTGGTTTGCCCGACTAGTTGGGACTTGGGCGAATCGGTACGGGCGGCGCTCCTTTCGGTCACCGAAGGGGAGGATAAACCACTGAAGTACCCCGGTTTATTCAATACCTCCGACGTCGCGGTTCTCACCAAAGTCGATTTGGCGGAACCGTGCGAATTTGATCGCGAGGCGGCGTTGAAGAACATACAATTGGTCCGTCCTGGAATGCCCGTTTTCGAAACGTCCGCAAAGACCGGCCACGGGGTGCAGCAGTGGATCGACCATTTGCAACAGAAGAGAAGCGAGCTGATTGCGAGTGGTTCGGTCGCCACGTAGCTCTTGATCCGTCTTCCGTTAGCGACCTCGTCGACGTCAACGGCGCTACTCCGCTTGGGGACCTCCAAGTCAGCTCGGAATCGTCCTTACCAAAGACTTGTCTTCAAGGAATCACTCGGGCAGCTCGCGAGTTTTCACTGCAGCTTGACTTGGAGAGTCTGCTCGCTGAGATCGCTCGGCAAGGCCACTCGTTGATTCGACCCGAACGGACGATCGTGTATTCGAATTTTGACGATCGGCTGCGGCCCGCCGTCGACGTCCCAAGCTCGTCCAAAGTGTCCGATGAGGTGCCCGAGGGAGTTGCCCTGTGCGTCCGATACTTGAAACCCTGCGTCGTCGATCGTTCCCTTTGCGTACCGATTGTGACGACTCAGAATCGAGTCCTGGGCGCGATCGAGTTTCTTCGCGATGGATCGTCGCCGGACTTTTCAACGCAAGACATCCAGCTTGCCGAGTGCGTCGGGCAGGTGGCCAGCAGCGCCGTCGATCGCGCGAGGCTGTTCTTTCGAATCGAAGAATGGAAGCGGTCGATGGAAACCTTGCTGTCGTTCAACGCGACGGTCAATCAGCGGCTTGAGCCCGAAGCGATGCTGCACGAATTGGTCACCAATGTGACCGGTTTTCTCGATGCCGACGGGGGAGCATCGGGACTCGCTCTTCGCAGCGATTCGGAGGTCGTCTTCCAATGCGAAGGCTTCTACTTCGCAGATCGCTGGCACGCGTTTCATCGTCGTTGGAAGTCGGGCGAGGGACTGCCCGGCGTTGTACTTCGAACGGAGTTTCCGTGTCTCGTCGAAGACTATCGGACCGATTCGCGAGCGGATCGTGACTTGGTCTCCCGTTTCGATCTCGGGTCCACGGTTTGTGTTCCCATCAAGAATGCGCGCGAGCAGGTTCTGGGGTTCTTTCAGTGGCATCGGCGCAGGGGACGGCCCGAGTTTTCCTGGCAAGACGCGGCCTTCTTGGAATCGCTGGGCAACACTGCCGCCGTCGCGATTGATAATTCACGGCTGTTTAAGTCGCTCGAGCTCAAGAACGCGCAGATCAAGACGCTCTCGCTGCACCATGTCCAGCGGCTTGAGGAGGAGCGAAAGCATATCGCCCGTGAACTGCATGACGAAACGGGACAGGTTCTGATCGGGCTGAAGCTGCGTTTGAAGATCTTGTCAGGTTTACTTACCGGTGATCAACAGGACGCCAAGGATGAGCTCCACGAACTTGGAAGTCAGCTCAGCGGCGCGACCGCGAAGCTAAAGGACCTCGCCAAGAGACTTCGTCCTCCGACGTTGGATGAGCTCGGTTTTGAGTCAGCCATCCGGCAATTGGTCAGTGAAATTCGACGACATACCAAGCTGCAGATTGACGTGGAATTCCATTCGTGGCCCGAGCTACCGAGTTCCTCCGAAACGGCACTTTTTCGAATTGTGCAAGAGTGCCTGACCAACGTCGTCAAACATGCCCAGGCGACACGCGTCGAGATCAGTCTGGTCACTCAAGGGCATCGCCAGGTCTTGCGGGTCGCCGACGATGGGATCGGATTCGACTTCGACGCCTTGTCCGGTGGTCTCGGGTTGATCGGGATGCGCGAGCGAGTCCGAATGCTCGACGGACTCATTGATGTGCAATCGCAATTGGGACAGGGAACGGTCATAGCCGTGACGCTGAAGACGGCGAGAGCAGAATGAAAACTGGATCCTCAACCCGTATCGTTCTTGTCGATGACCACAATTTGGTTCGCAGCGGTATGGCGGCGCTACTCCGCCAGGATGGTCGGTTTGAAGTGGTTGGCGAAGCAACCAACGGATTGGAAGCCTTGGATAAACTGCGGGAAGTGCCTTGCGACTTACTGATTATCGATCTGGCGATGCCTCGACTTGGTGGCATTGAAGTGATCGAGGAGTTGCGCCGGCGAGACAAGAG